>JAKAAE010000085.1 GCA_021797225.1 Thermoplasmata archaeon
CTACTAAAAGCACAGCATGACTTCTTTAAAGAGATGATTGATGATGGGAATACATATCTATACGATTTATCATCCATATTCTCATACTCAGGGAATACAAACCTTGCAGAGAGGGGTTACAATAAGGAACACATATTCCTTGACCAGATTAATTTCTCATTATTATTCTCAGAGGACAGGAAGCTCCCAGTTGCACTGAAATTATATCCCGGTTCAATAAGGGATGTAAAGACAGTTAAAAAGACAATTGATGAATTCAAATTGTACAATTCAATAATAGTAATGGATCGGGGATTCGTATCCATGGACATGATAAATTACATGTCAAATAATATGAGGTATATACAGCCATTGAGGAGAAATTCAAAGATAATAGACTATTCAATCAATATGAAAGGTTCATTCACATACCGTGGAAGGGGTATAAGGTATGGTTCTATCAAATATGGTAATTATACACTGTACATATACGAGGATGCAAGGCTGAGAGGAGAGGAAATATCCAATTCAATAGTTGCAAGGACAGTCAATCCTGAAATAAAAGTACATGAGGAGAGATTAGGCAAAATATCATTGATATCAAACCTTGGTAAATCCCCTGATGAGATATATTTGATATACAAGGAAAGGGAGGATATAGAGCAGTGCTTCGATGCAATGAAGAACGAAATGGAGAATGATAAAACATATTTGGGGGACAATGATGCCATTAGAGGCTATTTCTTCGTATCATTCATTGCACTGTACATACATTACAGAATACTTGAGATATTACGAATCAATGATTTGATAGGGAAGTACTCTGTGAATGAACTACTGTTTGAACTGTCAAAGGTCTATGCAGTACAGTACTCTGATGATAAGATAGAGTTCAATGAGATTCCTAAAAGAGTTGAATTACTGATTAATAAAATAGACATTGACATATTACCTAAGAATTAGCGAGTTAAGGTTTAAAATTATATATACGAACCGTTAATATAAAAATTAATATCATAGTATAGTTGTATAGTAATTATGAAAGAGGTTAAAATTACAAGGTGGTATGTCCCGTTAATAATTTGGACAGTTATGAAAAGGAATATATAAATATTGTAGAATATTATTACAATATTAACAGGGGTGTGTTATAATGAGGAATATAAGAACAGGTGAGGAGAAATTCAATATTATAATGGAGTCACTTAACAGCAATGAAACTATAGCAGAGATATGCAGGAGATACAATATAGCACCATCACTGTTTTACAAATGGAAGGATGAATTCTTTGAAGGTGCAAAACAGAGATTGTCAGGGAATAAGCCTGATATATCAATGGAAAAGGAAGTTGATGACCTTAAAAAGCTGGTGGGAGACCAGGCAATGGCAATAGAAACATCTAAAAAAAACTTAAAAGGGAGGAGAAGGTAATGTCAGCCATAGAACTTTGCAGTCAAATGCCTTTAAAAAGAATATCATACATTACAGGAATGCCCAGGTCATTCATATATTATAATTTAAACAGAAACAGCATAAAAAGGAAGGAATATAAAACAAGGACAGGCAAAAATACAGTTGATAAAATCATTGAATTAAGCAGTGAAAGGATAACATATGGCTATAGGAGAATATGGGCACTGTTAAGGAACAGTGGAATTAATATAAACAGGAAAACAGTGTATAAAATAATGAGGGAAAATAATCTAACACTGCCTGTTCACAGGCACGTATTGAAGGATAAAATAAAATTAGAAACAGCTAATAAGCCTGATATGGTAGCAGAAACAGATATTACATACATACCCACAGGTGCAGGAATGACATACCTGATATGTCTGAAGGATGTTTATTCAAAGGTATGGTATGGGTATAACTATAATACATCATGCACAGCAGATGATGCAATCAATGCAGTAATGGACTCAATTATCAGGCATTTCCGGAATACTATGCCTAACAATTTTACACTGAGGACAGACAATGGTCCACAGTTCATATCAAATAAGTTCAATAAAATCTTAAAACACATGAATATAAAACATGAATACACAGAAAAAGAAACACCAACAGAGAATGGCCATATTGAGTCATTCCACAATTCAATAAAAACTGATTATATATGGATCAATGAAATAAGCAATTTCAATGAAGGAAAAATAATCATAGAGAATGCATTCCATGATTACAATAATATAAGGCCGCATTCCACATTAGATTATTATTCCACATCTGAATTTGAAAATAAATATAAAAATGATATAGATTTCAGAAAAGAGTATAAACTATATTTGGAAAAGTTAAAGAAGAGCCAGCGTAACAGGTATATAAAAAATAAGAAGGTGATGTCAAGTGTCTCTTAGAACGGATGAAAAAGTGTACAAAAAAATATGGGTCAGATCAAAGGAATTATCAAACTACGATTCCTTCTGACATCAGGAATAAATTAAAGATAAAAATTGGTGATAGAGTTATTATATACACTGATGGAGATAGAATAATAATGGAAAAACCTAAGGGAGATATCACAAAAATATCAATTAAACTGGAAAGAGATATTGATGCAGAATATGTCGAAAATGTAATAAGAGATGCAGGGAATGAAATTGGAAGAGGCAGTAATTGATATTAATGTACTAGTTGCAATTATTATCGAAAATGGTGTAAACCATGCAAATGCTCGTGAAATATAGAAATGGTTAGATAAGGCGTATATTTCTATGATATCTATCGTTGAATTTAACTATTTTCTAATTAAACATTCATTACCACTAAAAATAACAAAGGAACTCATCAATGACGAAAAGGTCGAGATTGTTTCAACAGCAAATAAAGATATAATTTATTCAATAGATAGCAATATTAAAAGTTATGATGATTTCAATGATATGATAATCATATGTATAAGCAGGAGAATCAAAAAAAAAATTGATAACCTTTGATAAAGAAATGAATACACTATATAACCATTTAAATAACATTCATAATGAATAGATATAACCAAAGCTTTTGTTTCTGTAATTCTATGGAAATGACAACAATCCCTGATAAGATGTGTGCCAATGCTGCCAAAATTTTTATTTTCTGATAGTTTTTTCACGGCTAGCAATAAAATCCTGTATTAATTTGGCGGCAAGCATTGATGTATTTCCATTATCATACAATGGGGTCATTTCATTTATATCAAATCCAACTATCCTATGGGATATGGATGTGAGTATGCTACGGACGTCATAAGATGTAAGGCCATATGGTTCTGGTGTTCCAACCCCTGGAGCGTATGCAGGATCAAATCCATCCATATCTATGGAAAAGTAAACCCTTCCCGATATTTTTTCCATAATTTCCTCAATGACTTTTTCTATGCCGGATGCACGTACCTCATTAGCAGAAATAAATCTCACCTTTTCGTATTCCTTCGATGATATTTCTTCATATGATGTTGACCTTGTTCCAACAGATATTATCTTATTTTCACCCAGAAGATCCAGTGCCCTTCTTGTGACACATGCGTGATTGTATTTATTATCCATATATGAATCGCGGAAATCTGAATGGGCATCGATGATTACCATGGTTATATCCTTAAAGTTTCTCAGTGCTCCAACTGTAAGAGAGTGCTCACCACCCAGCATTATTGGTATTTTCTTATCATGCACAATAGTTCCTGTAACCGTTTCAACCTCACTGAGAATATAATCAACATCCTCGTATACAGGAAGGTCACCAAGATCACAGATCTTTGCATCAAGGAGATTTATACCGTAATTTACCTCATAAGATTCTAAATTGTCGTATGCAAATCTTATGGAATTTGGAGCGTATCTAGACCCCTTTCTGAAGCTCGAGGTATTGTCAAATGGTACACCGAATATTACGTAATCTGCATCGCTATAATTCGATAATGCATCAGCAATTTTTAAATTGGAGAAATGTGACATTAATTCTGTAGCATTATCTTCCTTTTTCCCATAGCTTCCCAATACGGCACCTCCATCCCGGCTTTTAATCTGTCCTGATCCTCTGGCTCTATAGGTAGAATGAAAGTCTCGAAACTTTCAGAATCCATCAATTGTGCTTCATTGTTTGCTATTGACAGTATCTGTGCATTCTTCTTCACAATTATGGGTACCTTTACTTTATGCTTTACGGGATAAACCACACTGTGCTTCTGACTGTCGAATACTCCAATAGCGACAATTCGCCCTTTAGCTTCACCGTGCTTACCTGGTTTTGACATTGTAATATCAACTATCTTGCATGGTGAATCATCGATTAACATGTATCTTCCTACTTTTAATTCTCTAACTTCGGCTTCTGTCCAGCTCATAACTAATCCTCTGGTTAATATTTTAAGCCTTTATATATTTTTATATCTGAAACAATATTTAGAGCACACAAGAAAAATAAGTTATAATGGACCATTGCCCATGAAACTTCCACCCTTGCGCCTGATTGATGAATTTATCAGATTCTCGTCTATCCCGTCGGGCAAACCTTTCCCGGTAATATAATCAAATAGTATGAGTTTAAATATATTCGTATAAGTAAAGTTGAGTATAAGCCCGAGAATTATCATTATAACTGCAATAACTCCTAGTATTGCTATAAGGATAAGTGGTATGCCGGCACCGAAGAGTATTGCAGAAATTATCAGCAGCAAAAATCCTCCTCCTGTAAAAATGAGTGTATATAGGTCAATATATATGACCCCACCGAAGGTATTCCCGAAGTGTGATTTTATGGTATTAACACTCATTTTAATTGCACTGATAGGCCCGGTATTATAATCCAGTATTACGGGCACCACGAAGAATGTTGCAACAGTTATAGCAAATGATCCGATAGACGCTATAATTATGCCTCCTATGCCACGCACTCTCGATTCGATAGCACGGAGGATCATCAGAACTATACTATAAAGTATCGCCCACTGAAATGCCTTTCCTGCATATTTCTTAGATAATGAAAATGCCTCTCTCATCGATACGGGATTATCTGTTTTGAGAGACCTATAAGAGATCATCATTGCTATAATAATTAATGTTGCAAAAAAATATACAAGAACATATGCAACAAACATCCCGGCTACATAGTAATAATATGTATAATCTGATACTGGAATTTCAAGAATAAGGATGAAAAATGTCAGGACAAATATTATTACGCTGAGAATCCCCGATAGTATAGGGTAAAAATAGAGTTTTCTGTTTCCTGAAATACTGCTTCTTACCTGTTTGGCAAGATGCCAACCGCTTTTCATGGATTCGAACATGCGGGACTATTTATTCTGTTTATAAATAGTTTAGTTTAGAATAATCTATTTCATCCCGGGCACCATTATTTTTATTGAGTACAATTTTCCCGTTAACCATTACATACTCTACATTTTCTGAGCTTGAAGAGAATACTAAATTGTTCACAATGTTTTTCTCACTGGATGGAATTGTACTGTATTTATTGGGATTTATTATTACCATATCCGCAAGATAACCTTCCTTTATTATCCCGATGGGTGCCTTTAGTGCAATTCCAGCGTTTCGTGTTGCCATGTCCAGTACCTGCTGGGATTTGACAGTGTCAGCAGACCAACGGTCATTGTTTATTGAGATTGCTGAATATTTCATTTCCTCAAACATATTGAGCGAATTATTGCTTCCGGAACTATCCGTCCCCAGTGAAACATTAACACTGTTGGATATTAATTCTGGAATGGGGGCTATTCCTCCAGATGCGAGCTTTGCATTGCTTATGGCATTCCATGATACAGCGGTGCCGCTTCTGGCAAGGAGCTTGATTTCATTCAATGTGATCCACACACAGTGTGCCGCCAGCAACTTATCTGAAAGAAAACCTATTGATGCAAGATGCTCAACCGGCCTTTCATTATGGGATTTCACGAAGTCATAAACCTCCTTTCTTGTCTCGGAGAGATGTGTGTGCACCATAACATTATACTTTTCTGAAAGTTCCCTTACACGGTAATAATTCTCATCGGAGGATACATAAATTCCCTGTATTCCTGCAAGTGGTGTGACCGTATCCGGGTGGGGTTTCCGTATAAATTTCTCTGCATTTTTAACAGGGTCTCCCTTCTGCGTTGTGTATTCCTGGTCCAGTGTTGCCCATGCCAGAAAACCTCTTATACCGGTTTTTTCAACAGCTCTTTCAATCACATCTTCGGAATAATAAAGATCAACCAGGGTCGTTATTCCTGAGTTGAGCATTTCTTTAATGCCCAGTAGGCTCGAGTTGTATATCCCTTCCTCTGTCCGGTCCGCATCCAGTTTTGATGTTTTGTCCAGGAATTCAGAAAGAACAATATCGTCCAGAAGTCCCTTAAAACCACTCATGCCAATGTGTGTATGGGTATTTATGAACCCGGGAATTATGAATTTCCCCCCTGCATTTATTTCGCTGTCATGTTCTGGCTCTTCCTTACCTATGTAAACAATTTTATTGCCCTCAACTAGTATGTTTGCACGCACTATGTCCCTGCTGTCGTTCTCGGTAATGATAGTTCCATTTTTAATAAGAATGCTCATTGCTGGTAATCTGGATAATGTTAATAATTATTTAGAATGATATTTATAAATCAGGTCACTTTTTCAGTCCGGCTCGTACCTTGATTGCTGCACCGGAATCCATATCAATCATCGCCCTGGAGGGTATCAGTGCGGTCCCAGTGCCACGCAGTTCGTTATTGAAGGTCATTATTACCTCATCAAATGCATGGATATCAGGCGTTGCGTTGAGTATTCCCATTGCATATACCGTAGCAGTTGGCGTGAAATTGTCTATGGAAACATTGAATTTATTATTCTCAAGGAAAAATTTCCCTGATGCAGGTGTTATGGAAAAACGGCCGATGGATTCGTTGTAAACAAATAGTATATTTTTACCCTTTACAAGCATGTCCTGATGAAAGCTATTGATGAGTTTAACATCATCAAGATAGGACATGATCCATGATCCGAACTGGAATCTGAGTATTGCTTTATAATCATCCATTCTTTTCCCGTATTCACTTTCCTGGTTTATCTTTTCTGTGAGTGTCCCTACTAAA
>JAKAAE010000086.1 GCA_021797225.1 Thermoplasmata archaeon
AACTTATCAAATCCATTATCAAAGGAATATATGGACATATGAAGTCCATTCATTAATATTATAGCATTACTGGATTCCGAAATTTCTGAATTGTTTGCATTTATGCCAGTATTCAAAAATTTACCATGGATGAACTCATAGATTTCTCCGGCATTTTCATATATATTATGTAATGGATTTGATAAGTTATAATATGTATAACTGTATGGTCTCAATTTCAGTGGCCCATATTCAAGTGAATATTCAATGCCATTGATGGAACTGGAATAAATTACTTCTCCGGACATATTCCATGAATAAGTTCCGGAAATTACAGGCAACATGGTATTATTCATGGTATAATCATATACTGTATTATATGAAAATGCTGTTATTTCAATATTTCTTGATGCATTTACGGATAAAATCCTGCCTTCTGGAATATTTACAGTATAATTTCCCGGAAAGATAAATGTACCATTCAGATTGAACATGATATACTGCTCCCTGTAGATTAGCAGATGAGTTGCACCATCATTCTGAATTACTGTTCTGTTTATTGATAAATCTGTACTATTCACACTGTATATATGTGTGTTATCAGATGAACTGTAATAAAATATAAATTTTCCTCCATACTGGAATGAATGTATAGCAGAACCATATGGGTCATATATACTGGCTATGACAGAGTAATTGCTGTTGTAGTAGTTGTAACGTATTATTGACATTTCCCTGTCAAAATAAATTACGGAATTGTATTTTGAGTCAAGAAATGCCATGGAAGAACCGTATACCTGATATGGAACTATATTACTGCTTTGCAACCTAATATTATTATTAATGGCACTTCCAGGAGTAATCAATCCGATATAATTTTTTACTGCTATTCTTCCGATAGTCTGGTTTGAATATTTTCCGCCGAACATGAATGTAATATTTCCATTACTGTAAGGGTTTTTCAGTGCCACTACATATGGATGGCTATTACAGTCATTTCCACGCATTATAATTGCATGATTTTTCATATTGCCTGATAAAACAATTGAGACATTATACCAGGTAAGGCATTTACTGAAATTAAGTATATCCGTGTAATTTTCTTTCCCGGAAATCGTAGTTGAATAATTGTATACTCGGCCGTATTCTATGGATATTAGAGTTTTATTACCCTGCTGGATAATTATCTGATTTCCTGTCAAACCATTTTCCTGCCTATTGACAAACCAGGAAAGATTAAAACTGTATTCCGTCTGTGAATAATGTCCTTCTGTTATATTATAGTACGATGGGGTATTATTATATGTGCAGATATCCCTCTCACCGTTGGAAAGATTTTTAACGGCAACAGATGCGCCGGTTGCATCTGGAATCGGTATATTATCTGTTTGATGGTCTACCGGAATATGGAACAGCGTGGCTGAAAATAATATAACAAGAATTATGACAATTACCTGAGACCTTTTCACAGGTTGTAATGGAAAAAACATTATAAAAATTTGCTGATTAAATTGATGTTTTGATCGTATAATTTTTTACTATATATTTAAAGAAAAATTATGGTGTAATAGATTCCAATTAGTATAAATAATTAGTAAAAAGATTATTTCTTCTTCCTGAGCATCAATGTTCCAACAACACCAACTATGGCAATTGCCGCTATTACTCCCACTATTAGATACAGGTCTCCATTGGATATGCCAGAAATTATTGACTTGCCGGATGTAGGTGTATGATCAGGGGAGAATGTAACGGCTATGGACGTATTTGTTCCATTAACTGTTAATACTCCAGAACTTTGTGATACATTGTAACCGGATATAGTGAGTATAGTATAGGAATAAGTTCCATTAAACACATAGAAATTGACGGTTGAATTGGTAGACGTTTCCTCCGAACCGTTTATTGTAATTTCCCACTGAGTTCCTGATGATAATCCTGCTTCTTTTCCGGTTATGGTATAAACAGACTGAGTAGGCGATGCAAATAAAACAGATTTAAATGCATTTTCCCCTGCGACTGTTATATTACCTGTTGATGGGTATATTTTATCAGTTGTATTGGAATCTACATTGAATGAGTATGTTCCATTTGTTTCACCTATTGATATCGAAGATCCTGAGGAGGACAGTAATACACCACCCAGTGTTAGATTCCATAATGTTCCTGATGGTAGACCGGATTCTGTAAATGTAACATTAAACATCTGTTCAGTTGAACTCTGGCTCAATGCAGGTGCCGTTATATTATCTGACTCCAGAGTAACTGCTGTTTGTGCCAGGGCTAGTCCAGTCATGCTAGCACCGGTTGCAATTGTAATATCGGTTTGAGAAAGCACTATTCCGTCGAATGATGAGGTAGTTCCCATGGAAACTCCACTTGCAACTACCCAGAAAATATTCTGAGGCAGTGCGCCACCGGTTAAAATTATATGGGCTCCATTACCGAATGTAAGGCCGCCAGCTATCTGGAAGATCCAGACAGAACTTGAATTACCGGTGAGGGTTATGCTTGTGGAGATCGATACTCCTGTTCCCCATTTATAGAGGCCGGGTACCAGTGTCATTCCATTTATATTACCTGCTCCCAGGTTCACATAGCCGGGATTCACTCTTCCAGCCGCATTTGTATATGCTGTCTGCATATCATTTACTGCAGTTGATAGGTCAGATGGAGTGGGAGATGCATATGTCGCTGCGTATACATTACCTTTAACCAGTGATGAAGTAGCATACTGCCCTGATGAACTTAATATCAGAGAAAAGCCTGTAATATAAGTGCCTGCCGCGGGGCTGACACCTATATTGCCGGTAATTGATGTGGTTCCTGTTGTAGAGATTCCGGTTTTTGCCAGAATTGCGTAATCACCTGCTGTTCCCAAATTAACCGACGCTATGGATGTTCCTGCCACTTTTGTAAATGTTATTGTTTGTGTAACGTTTGCCCCATTCACAGTTAATGTTCCTGTAGAAGGCGAGGAGGAGTATCCTGACAAAATCGCAACCTCATATGTGTAGTTTCCATTTAAATCAGAGAAACTTATTACATTTGAGGTAGATATTTCGGAAACACCATTCAAGGTAACATTCCATTGTATTTCAGAAGTTAGTCCCGTTTCATCGAAAGAAACGTTATATGGGGTTCCCGTGGAAAATGGGGAGTAGGTATTCTGTGAATTACCTAAAATTAGCGAGCTATCTAAAACCAGCAAACTGGATGCTAGAATTACCAAAATTGACACAAAAATAGCCAATATGAATTTTTCCTTATTGTTACTCATATATATACATCAGTGATTAGTATATAATGTAATCTATATTATTATAAATATATCAATATTTTTATATTTTTACTAAAAAAATTTTAAATTGTAACTATGGAAACGTTTACTGGAAGAATAAATCTCTTTTTACAACATACTTTCCATAAGGTAATTGTTTCAGGCAAGGCCCTTCCCGCACCCATATATATGCCATTATACTTTTAAAAACTAAAAACAGAAGTATTAAATTTAATTTTCAATTTTGATCTTAAAATAGAAGATGTTTGTCCATGATTAAAATATCTGCAATAATAACCGCTTCCGGTAAGTCAGCAAGATTCGGTTCTGACAAACTTATGTATAAGGTAGACTCAAAACCCATAATATATTTTATAATTAATAGTGTAATAAATACTAAATTCTATGAGAGGTTGATAGTTCTCCGCAATAATGAATTAAAGGAATATGCTGAGAGTTCAGGATTGAAAGCAGTATGGAATAATAATTACGAAAATGGAATGTCAGCATCTATAGTCCTAGGTATAAAAAATCTATCCAACAATTCAGATGCAGCTATGATTATTCCTGGAGATATACCGTTGATGACTTCAGATTATTTAAGCAGTTTAATAAATAATTTTAATAATAGTAGAAAGGGAATAGGCGGATTCCTCCTCAATGGTGTCCCATCGAGCCCCGTAATATTCTCAAGGAAATATTTTAATGAACTTCTTCAACTTAAGGGAGATCGTGGTGGAAAGCCTGTCATAATGAATCATTTGGATGATTTCACTGGAATGGAGGCTCCTGATAATTCACTCATGGATATAGATACTATCAGCGATGCAGAGCAATTTAAAAACATTATTGATAAAAGTTAAAATAAGTGCCGAACATCAAAATCTATGATATTGAAAATCAGAGGTATCCAGTCGAGGCGGATGGCACTGGATGATGCTATAGAGTATTTCTTATCAATGAAGCCTGAATCAGATGAAATCATTGTATTCCCTGAGAAATTCATTACAACAAAGGTAAACAGGCATGATCTGGATAGAATTCTGGATTCCATTAAGTTCAACAATACAATTATTCTCGGTAGCATTTCCTTTGAGGATAGATTTCTCTTCAACCGATCATTCATCATAAAAAATAGAACAATTATTGATTCTCAGGATAAGATTAACTTATACAGGTCTGAGTCTTCTAAATATACGCCGGGAAGTGAATTGAAAATTTTTGACATGGGAACTTATAAAGCAGGTATACTGGTATGCTATGACCTTGACTTTCCTGATTATGCCAGAATGCTTTTCAGGGCACACTGCGATATTATATTCAATCCATCCTTGATAAGAAAGGATTTTCACAGGGAATGGCACTGGTATGTCAAGACAAGGGCACTGGAAAACAGAATACCGGTGATATCTATCAATTCTGTTTCAGACGATTTCATGGGAGATTCTATAATAGCCTATCCACATAAGGAAGAGGGTGGTGTCAGGATGGACATAATAGAGGGAAAAATAAATGATATTCTATGCATTGTGGATACCAGTAGATATACAACAAGCAGGGAAGAGCGGCTACGGGAAGAAAATATAATGATAAATCAATTCCTCGACAACAAACCTCCCAATTAAAAGTTCCACCTTTGTTAAATATGATTTGAAATAAGTTTTATAGGAATATAAAATAATACTATCTTCCTAGAGCAAATAGCAATGTTCTTTGAACGTTACATTTACAAAAATAAATTTTCTATATGGTATTATGAAAAAATTTATTAGGAACTAAGTATACTCTTTGATAAGGGATTTTTTTGAGTAAAATACTAATTACAGGGGGTAACGGAGTCTTGGGATCAGCATTATCAAAGATGTTTTTAGACCTTGGGGATGAAGTAAATGTAATAGATACCGTTAGACAGGATGAATGCTGGAGACTTATATCTTCAGGGATTCAAAATCAGGTCAATTATACCTGGAAATCTTCGTTGGACATATCACCAGAGGAAGTAAACGGATTTGATATGATTGTGGATTGTGCCATAGGATTTCCGGATAGGCCATTCGGTAATAGTTCTCCAGTAGCCGCAATAAAGAGTAATATCGATCCTGCAATAGGTCTGCTTGAAAGTCTCCGGAAACTCCAAAATCCACCACCTGTAGTATATCCCAGCAGCTTTAATGCCCTGTATGGATATCAGGGTATTTACAGTGAGCAAACTCCTGCTAATCCATCATCGATTTATGGATGGACAAAAGCTGCAATAGAAAGTTTATACACTACATATCATCATTCATTTAATATTCCAGTCGTAGTTACCCGTGTTGGCTCAAGTTTCGGGGAAATGATGAGAACGGATGAATTAGTAGCGAGAATGATTTTATCTAATATTCACGGTGGGCAATTCCAGTTAAGATCTCCATATTCTAAAAGACTATGGACATATTTAGGAGATGTAATTGGTGCATATAAAAAACTGGTAAAAAAAAGTGATTACCTGCATAGAGTTGATTTTTTTGATGCCCTTCAATCACGCAATTACATTATAAATGTAGCCGGCAATGTAGGTGATGAAATCCTTAATAACGTCGATCTTACCCGAAAAATTTCTCATATAATGCATGTGGAACACAATATAGTAAACATAGATTATTACGAGCCAGGAGAAATGGTAAATGGTAATCCGATTAATTTTGATATTGATGCCGCATGGTCTAGAACACTTCTGGGATGGAAGCCAGAGTACACACTTAAACAGGGATTGGAGAGAACAATTGATTGGTTTTATGAGAATCAGGACAGGTGGGGCATATGGAACACCCAGTAGCCTCTACGAATAATTATGAATCACCTGACAGGGTGAAATCTTTATCAGGGCCATGGAGAATAACTTTCGATACAAACCCTGATGACTGTAACATGAATTGTATAATGTGTGAGGAACATAGTGAATTTAGTCCTCTCAGAAAGGCACGTATAAGCGAAAGGAAAAAGCACAGAAGAATGGATATCACCGTGATAAGGAAAACGGTATCTGAGATGTCTCCACTGGGCCTGAGAGAAATTATTCCATCGACTATGGGGGAACCTTTACTTTATAAAAAATTTCTGGATATTATCAATATATGCCATGAAAATAATGTGATGATGAATCTTACCACCAACGGTACCTGGCCGGTATACGGCCCCGAAAAATGGGCAGAAATTATATGTCCTATTACCAGTGATATAAAAATTTCATGGAATGGGTCTGATAAAATTACACAGGAAACAATAATGAAAGGATCAAAATTTGAAAAAAGGCTCATAGATTTAAAAAAATTCATAAAAATAAGGGACAAAATTGCAGAAAACGGTGGGAACCGATGCAGAATAACTATTCAGGCAACGTTTATGGAAACGAATCTAGAAGACCTACCGAATCTGGTTAGATTGGCTATTAATGTTGGTGCTGATAGGGTAAAAGGACATCAACTCTGGGCACATTTTACCGAAATTAAAGGATTGGATCTCCGTAGATCTGAGGAGTCTATGAGGAGATGGAATGCCATAGCTGAAAAATGCCGGTACATAGCCGATAGTATTAGCAAGAAAGACGGAGGGCATATAATATTAGAAAATTTTAACCTCCTTTCTATTGATGAACCTCACAGCGTACCGGAAGAATGGACATGCCCTTTTCTTGGAAAAGAAGCCTGGGTAAACTATGAGGGGAGGTTTGACCCGTGCTGCGCGCCAGATATGCAGA
>JAKAAE010000087.1 GCA_021797225.1 Thermoplasmata archaeon
TCCCGGCACCTTAAATGGCCTTCCCCTGCTGTTATAATTGTTTTCCTCTAATAGTTCCCTCCATCTATTGAATACACTGTTATCCAGAAAATCATTCATGGCAGTTACATACCTTTCTGAATAACCCCTCATGTAGCTGTAGTATCCATATCTTCTTATATCCCTGTTTGATCCAAAAGTGACTGGTTTTGGTGTCATAAAAAACCAATCAATTCCCTGTATTTAACCGTACAGGGGATTTACATTCAATTGAAATTCATGGCAAAATGAATTGTGCAACTGACTTAATACGTCATAAATATTTTTAATGTAAAATATTGTTGTTCTCTGCTTTAGGTCAATGAAAACAATATATTTAAGAATATTTTAATATTTACTGATAATGGATCTTGAAGCTTACAAACAGGAAGGCATTATAGCCAGGAAAAATATAGATGATAATCTGATACGGAAAATAGCAGGTGGAATTGTAAATTCCTTTAATAAGAATGGAAAGCTGATAGTATTCGGCAATGGAGGTTCTGCTGCAGATTCACAGCATTTTGTTGCTGAACTCACAGGCCATTTTACCAAGGAGAGGAAACCGCTGCCGGCACTGGCTCTTACAACAAACACATCAGCACTAACCGCAATAGGAAACGATTATTCATATAAGGAAATATTTTCAAGGCAGGTAAGGGCATTGTGCAATAGCAATGATTACGTTGTAGGAATAAGCACATCAGGAAATTCGGAGAATGTTATATTAGCTCTTGAAGATGCCAATAAAATAGGTGCCTACACACTTGGTTTCACCGGTAAAACAGGAGGAAAACTTAATGGAATGTGCAGGGAGGTTTTCCATGCAGATACAGATACCACATCAGTAATACAGGAGGTGCACATAACAGCAATCCATATGATATGTGCATTGATCGATGAAAAGTACTGACCAAGGATAGTTTTTTATAAATATTTCCATTATCCTGTTATGATCATAACAAAGACCCCGTTGCGGATAGGTCTCGTGGGAGGCAGCACCGATATACCGGAATATTACCGTAAATACGGCGGTTTGCTTGTTTCCGCTGCCATAAACAAGTACATATATATAATTGTAAATAAGAAATTCGATCATAAAATCAGGGTATCATATTCAAAGACAGAAATAGTTGATACAGTTGATGAAATTAAGCATCCCAGCGTGAGGGAGGCAATGAAATTACTGGATATAGATGGTGGAATTGAGATTCTGAGCGTTTCAGATATACCATCAACAGGAACCGGGCTTGGTTCAAGCTCCACATTTCTGGTTGGCCTTCTTAATGCCCTGCACGCATATAAATCAGAATTTGCTAGCAGGAATAAACTTGCAGAGGAAGCAATTGAAATCGAGAGAAATATACTGAGGGAGCCAGGTGGAATGCAGGACCAGTACATGGCTTCCTTTGGTGGCATCAACATGCTCAAATTCAACGAGAACGATTCCGTGTATGTAAATCCGGTTACCCTTGATCACGACAAGCTTGAAAAGCTAAGGGAAAACATGGTATTGCTATATACAGGAATAGACCATAATTCTGGTGAGCTGCATCAGAATATAAGAAAGGAAATATCATCACATCTGGATGAATATGAAAAGATGAAGGGTTATTCACAGGATTTTTACCATTATTTATTCGATATGGACATTGAAAAACTCGGAAAAACACTGAACCAGAACTGGATATGCAAGAAATCACTGTATGAGAAAATATCCACACCCACCATTGATGATTATTATTCCAGAGCAATGGAACTTGGAGCCTATGGTGGGAATCTCATAGGTGCAGGTGGTGGTGGATTCCTTGTATTCATTACAGATAGCTGGAAGAAAAGGAAACTCGACGACCTCGGACTCAGAAATATTGATTTCGATTTTGATTTTGAGGGTTCCAGGATAATTTATTTTTCTGAATAAATTTTGACTTTCTTTCTATCCTGATGCATGGAGGTCCATAGTTTCAAGGTTAAAGGTACAATCGATTTTAGTAGTTAGAATAAAATAGGAGGAAGGTATAGAATAATTATGTATTCGGAATATATTATGGAGCAGGTTTTTGATTTCTTTCAGTATCCTGAGAGCTATGACCGGGCGATGATCAATGCCTCACTTCAAAGGATCACCTGTACAAACGACAATCTAATTTATAATAATAAAAGGGTTGAACCAGAACTAAAATGTACCAAGCAGAATTGCCTGGGATTTTTTCTTGCTAATATTCCGGCAATGATCGTTAATTCCACAGAATTTAGAGATGAACTTCCAGCCAAACTGGAAAAGCTTCGAAAAGATACTCTGGAACTTATAAATCTTGGAAAGTTCAATGAACTGGCGACACTTGATCTATATCTTCTGTTAGAAATGGCCATGCGCTGTGCGTATTCTATATGGCTGGGAAATAGAATTTATATCTCAAAATATGGAAATGATGACATAGTTCTGGAGAATTATGATTATAGGAGACTCAAACTTTATATAAGGCTAAATGGTCTGGGTAGATCCGATATTTACGTTAACGGTGAACCATTTCCCGGGTCAGAAAATTCATTATTACGATGGGCCACCAAATTCGTAGATCGGCCAACAGGGCTTATGTTCAGACTATCACTGAATATACGGAACCTTCTTGCACATGGGGAAAATGAATGGTCTCTGTATCCCGTTGCTGAAAGTGCTAAAATAGCAGCATCAACTGCAGCCAAGCTATTATCAGAAATAGAGCCAGGGAAAATTACCAGAAACCGGGGTACGCACAATTCTGATAAAATTCGTACCCAGAAAAAATACAATGGATTCACAAGCAGAAGGAATTACTGATATCCTACTGTCTTTGTTTAACTATAAAATTCAGTTTTCTGTAATCTTTGTAAACGGCGATACAGCATACATCTGTATAATTTATTGAAAACACCATCGAATCTATACTGTATATTTTGAGGACCCCATTGTTGACTGTTAACATATTTACGCCAGAATATACTGAATCATTAATATATATGTCATAAAAGCCCTTTAAAATATATATTCTGTTAACTGTATTTATAAATTTAGAGTAAATAAATTGATCAAGGGCCTGTTCAATATCACACATACAAAAAGAAATAAAGAGTTAGATATAAACGTTTGTTTAATAAATCATTTTTTATTTTCAAGCTGGTATTTCAATCCGTTGACAAAATTTTCAAATATATCTGTTGCTGTAACTATCCCTATACCGCCCGGAACAGGAGTGATATTTATTATATATTTTTCCAGTACAGAAAAATTAGCATCACCGGTAATTTCTCTTCCGGAATAGTTAATCCCGACATCTATCACTGTAGAATCTGGTTTAACATAATCTTTATCAAGGAATCCAGAAATCCCTACGGCAACAATCACTATATCACTTTCCCTTGAAATTTTTCTGATATCCGGAGTTTTGCTATGACATAGTGTTACTGTATAATCTCTGTTAAGAAGCAGCATTGAAAGCGGACGCCCGACAACCGGAGACCTGTTAATTATACAAACAATTTTACCAGGTACTTTATAATATTCAATAATATCTATCACTGCCCTCGCTGTTGCAGGAGCGATCATCTCATTTTTCATGGACAGATTTCCTTGATTATATGGGGTCATTCCATCTGAATCTTTGTAAAAGCTTATGTTATTAACCGTATTATAAAAATTCAGGCCTGGTGGTAATGGTGATTCTATCATTATCCCATGTATATCATCTCTTCTGTTGAACGTTCTGACGTAGTCTATAAGACTTTTCTGATCTATTGAAGAGAAATTTTTTAATTCAACCTCTACTCCAAGCTTATCTCCACGTTTAATTTTTGAATTGGCATAGATAGTACTGGCAGGATCGTTTCCGATCTGAATCAGCTGAAGCTTTGGTGTTATCTTATATTTATCTCTTATGGCATCAATTTCTGACCTGATCTTTAGCATTTTTTTATTTGCAACTATTTTTCCGTCCAACAACATATTCAGCACCTTCTTGTATCATAAAATGCATTGTCTTAGATTTTACGTACTGTTTATGCATCTATGTACTTTATCCTGAATCTATTGACGCAAATCAATCTATCGAAAAATGGTACATTATTTATTTTATAACTCATATTTAATATGTCATTATTGAATTCCTTATTTTTATTATGTAATTGTACAGCCATTTACCTCTAAAAATATTCTCTTTAATGCCTTTGATGTGTTAATGTTTAGTTTATCACTGTCTATCTTTGTTTTAATAATCACTGCTGGCTGGTACTTTCCTCTCTCTTTAGTTTTGTTTACCTTATCTTTTATTATGTTATTCTTTACTTTTATCCTGTTCATTTATTAGTTCTATTATAACATCATTAAAGCTTTCCCTTGGAGTGTTTTAATTTATTTAATCTATCTATGGTTTTACCATGAACTATTATATTTGTAACCCCATAATATGTATATTTATTTAAAATTCATTCAGGATCAGTACACCATTTTCCCTGTTCAATATAAAATTAACAGTGAAACTCCACAAAATACCTATAATAACATTACCCTAATATATATAATAAGTATGAGCTGTTGATAAATATGGACGCTAATAAAAAATTACAAGAAGTCAACAGGATAATAGTAGAATCTAATAAGGATAACAAAGAATTTACAAGCTCATTTATGAATTTCATGGGCATAACCATGAATTCCGGAGCCCTTGACACTAAAACAAAAGAATTATTGGCCCTTGCTCTGGGAATTGCGGCCAGATGTGAATGGTGCATTTCATATCATGTTAATGAAGCATTTAAGGCAGGTGCAACTAAAAACGAGCTTATGGAAGTGGGCTATGTAACCGTATTAATGTATGGCTCACAGGCACTTATGGAAATGAACAGCTTAGTTGATGCAATAAACCAGTTTGAAAAACAATGAATGTTAATAATCTATTGAGTAAAATCTATAGTTCAGAGACTTATTATGAAGCTGTAGATCAGAAAATAAATGATATAGTTGATATGATCCGCAAAGGTTACTCTTCAGAACGGCTTAACAGGCAAAGAAACCCCGATTTTAAATGTTTATTTGAATTTGCCAAATCTAGAATAAGGGTCTCTCGAAAATTTACATACGCAGGCCACCTATTTCTTGATTATTATTCCTCTATGTATTCAACCCCGGAAATAATAGGAAAATACAGGGCTGCGAGATTAAAGGGGCATTACATTATTGATGCGGGAAGTGGTGCAGGTATGCAAGATATTGTATTTGCCAAGTATTCCCATGTAATAGGTATTGAAATGAATAAATCCAGATATCTAATGGCTCTTCTGAACCGAATTCCATATAAATCCACTGCTAATTTCATAAATGATGATTTTTTCAATTATTCTGGTGATTTCAGAGACTCGATAATATTCAGTGACCCTTTACGCCCATCAAATTCAAAGGAAAAATATTTTTCACAGCTGTCTCCGAATCCCCTTAATTCTATTTCTGTTTCAGATAACATTTTCGGGTATGCTATCGACCTTCCTCCCCATATTAAATGGGAAAATATACTTTTAAAGGGAGAAAAAGAGTATATATCCATAAACGGAAGCCTGAATAGATTAACGGTCTATTCACCATCGCTTTCAAAAGAAGAATCAACTGCTGTTATTCTTCCGGAAAATATAATACATTCTGGTAGGCCGGATGAATTTAAAAAATCATTATCTCATGAATGCAAGAACTTTAAATATCTATATATGCCTGACATTTCCGTAGTATATGCCAAACTTTTGAATGATATTATAGATCCCGACTGGAAAATGATATACTTAGATCAGAAACGGTACGTATTTGCAGGGAATTCTGAATTAAAGACATTTCCGGGTACACAGTATTCTATCATAGATTTTTCTGATGATTTGAATATTGAACATAGTCTTGCAAAATATGATGGAGGGAAAGTATTTTTCAGATTCAATATGGAACCTGATGAAATGTATATGCACAAAAACGCGCTGGAAAAAAATCTGAAAGGGAACAAGAATATGTATGTATTCAAATCCGGAAATGGATATATAATCACTGAGAAATTAGAATAAAGTACGGGCCATCTTATTTTGAAAATCCATGAACCTGCTATAAAAATAATTTTTAAATATCTTTTTATAGAATTTAGCAATTTCTTGTGACAAATATGTTAGAATTTTATTCTAAGGCCAGATTACCGACCAGATTCGGCTCATTCGAAATATACGTTTTCAAAAATGATGAAAATATGGACCACGCCGTTCTTGTACATGGAAACGTGGAGGGAAAAGAGAATGTGCCTGTAAGAATTCATTCTGAGTGCCTGACTGGAGACGTTTTTGGGTCGATGAGATGCGATTGCAGGGATCAATTATTGACATCAATGAGATATATAGGCAAGCAGGATTATGGTATGCTCATATATTTAAGACAGGAAGGCAGAGGCATAGGACTTCTGAATAAAATCAGGGCATATCATCTTGAAGATACAGGATTGGATACGGTAGAGGCAAATGTGGAGCAGGGGCTTCCTGCAGACAACAGAAAGTACAATTTTGCTGCAGACGTTATAAAATATTTTAAAATAGAGTCTGTTCAGATAATGACCAATAATCCTGAAAAAATTAAATTCCTAGAAGACAACGGAATAAAAATAGTGAAAAGAATTCCTGTTATCATTGAACCCACAGAATTTGATAAATTTTATTTGGAGACAAAGAAAGATAAAATGGGACATCTACTCTGATAATTAGAATAACCTATGGAATTTATTTGTATACACTGGATTTGTATTGATTTTAAACTACAAAGAAAATAATTATGTGGAAGCTCGTGGTATTGAAAAACATAATATATGGCTAATAATTATAGGTATATGGGAGATAGCCTGGCTGATATTGAAATATCTAAGGACGGTGAAATTTACTATGTACGCATGACTTTACCCACAGGTGAAGT
>JAKAAE010000088.1 GCA_021797225.1 Thermoplasmata archaeon
ATAGATGCAATAGAAATTATTACATCCGGGAGAACTATAATATTGTATTTAGATGTAATATGATAAACTCCAATCAAAATATCTAAAAAAAACAAAATTAATAAGAAAAAAATTAAGAGTAAGCCTTTCCTCAATCTATCACAGCATCATCTGGGGATTATCAATTTTAACATTTTCCTCTATTTTGCTTCCCCTCTCGAGTTTTTTATACTCTATGGAGGTAGGATGCAATACATTCAAAAGATAGTTGAATGCCCGATCGGCATTGCTATGCTCCCCGCACGTGTAAATATCCAGTGTTACCAATCCATGCTCCGGCCATGTATGGAAAGACAGGTGTGATTCCGCGAGAAGCGCTATACCACTTGCACCCATGGGCCTGAATTGATAATACTGTGAAGAAATCTCAGTCAAGTTTCCTTCCTTAATCGCATTCTCTATAAGTGGGGAAATACCATCAGCGCTAGATATTAATTCTGCATCTACACCGTATAAATCCGCTATAATATGTACCCCTACTGCCACTTTCATCGTCCTCCATAATTTTTACACCTCTATTATTCCCCTTTATAATAAAGTCTTATTTAAATATTTATAAAAACAATGAAAATTAATTTTATCCTATGATGGTCATAATACTAGCCAAGACTAGTTTAAATAAGTTATGTGGTTATAAATATATTTATAATAATATATTATTGAGATTCATCCATATTTACAATACTTTCACAGGTCATAATGCGGTATAATAGGTTTCAAACATGCTTTAAATCTAGCTCAATAGTGGGATTTTTCGACTGAAGTTCCCGTATTTCATTCAGCGAAAAATGGAAAAATCTATCAGAAATCAGAATCAGGGTTGTGAACCCCCTCCTCGCCGCTTCAAAGGCAGCATTTATAGATGCAAATTCAAATTCTGGCTTTATTCCGAGTATGTCGATCAACGTTCTGGCCATTTCACCTGTAATGCCGATAAAATCAAAGTCTAAATTTTTTATATAATCCTTTACATTCTGACTAATAGCATTCATGTCAAAGGTTTTTTCCACATTGTTGAATGCGACTATTATTATTCTGGATTTTTTAATTTTTATGATCTCCCTCACAGATGTCACACCGGTGCATTCATTTTTATTGGATGCCTTTACGGTAATACCGAATGAACCCTGACCCGTGTAAGGACCTGCATGAAGATATCCTTTATCCATATAAAGCGAAACCTTCTGCCCAGATTCAAAATCATGGTCAGATATTACCTCCCAGACTAACGAAGAATCTATGTTGATCAGACTGGAATGCACAAAATCCTCTATATAGTTCAGTCCGTTGTAAAGAAAATCAAAACCTTCCTTTGTAATGCTGTTTTTTTCATCTATGAACCCTTTCTCCTTCAGGATTTTAATGTGGTAAACCACTCCCTGGAGTGTTATATCCAGTTCTTTAGATATCTCGGATGGTCTTGTTTTTCCATTTTTTATATTTAATAAAATCATTAACTGGGAAATAAGTGCCTGTTCAATTTTCATTATTGTATATATAAATAAATATTATATTTTTTCCTGTGTATAATCAGTGCCCGATACCGTGTTCCTTCAACTTCTCCAGATAAAATGATACTTCACTCTCTATATTACTTGCAGAGTAAATGGCGGAAACGACAGCTATCCCTGATATTTTATATTTCATTAAAACATCTATATTTCCACGGTTTATCCCTCCTATCACAAATACCGGTATATTTATTTTGCCCACACTGTTCAGAACATCTATATTGCACATGGTTGCATCCTCTTTCGTTTTCGTACTGAAGAACGAACCAAATGCCACGTAATCTGCTCCGAGTTTCTGATATTCAAGGGCATCTTCAAGGCTCCCGTACGTAGAAACTCCGATAATTTTACCCGGGAATCTGGATTTTATATAATCAAAGGGTATGTCATCTTTCCCGATATGGACCCCATCAGCATCCAGAATATCCATTAAAATCGGGTCATCATCCACGATAAACGGAGTTCCATATTCATTGCACATATTTTTTAACTTTTTTCCGATTTCCATCTTCTGACGAAAGGACGATTTTTTGTCTCTGTACTGTAAAATATTTATGCCACTTTTTAGAGCTCTTTCAGTAGCATCAAGAATCTGTGGCCCGTTATAATCTGGCGTAACAAGGTAAAGTCCCCCCAAACTCATCTTAAACCCTCTTTTATTCCATTTGCTATTGCACCCCAGAACTGGTCATCCTCTGGTTGTATATCCGATATTTTGCCGTTTTCAATTATTTTTATTCCATTTTTATTCTCGGTAACCGTTCCTATTATGTGTGCATTGATGCCTGAATCATTGATCATTCCAGTAAATTCTTCTGCATATTCGGGTTTTACAGTTATAAGCAGGGTTCCCTCACTTATAGACCTCAAAGGATTTATCTTGAAAAGTGAACAGATATCCGATATATCCTTATCGATGATGATATCATCAAAGTTTACTTTTATCCCGTTTCCAGATGCATAGCCAATTTCATAGATAGAGTTTAAGAGTCCGCCCTCGGTAGAATCATGCATGGATGTAATCCTGGTACCAATGCCGTAATCTATTGCCATCAATTCCTCGCTCACACAGGTCATTGTATAAAACTTATCCATAACGCTCTTCAAGGTGTCATCCCCTAACTGTTCCCTGACATATTGAGGAAACGTATGTGCAAGTATCACTGCAGCTTCCAGCCCGCAGCTCCTTGCCATTATGATGGCATCTCCGGTAGATGCATTTTCTGTTGTGATATACCTATTTCCGGTTCCCATGAGGGTAACACCTCCAACCATGGGAAATGACACGCCTGCGTAACGTGCCGTATGACCTGTAACAACTTCTATCCCGTATTTTTTGCATTCCCCATCGATTACATCCCATATTTCATTGAACTGGTCATCTGTAATTTCCTGAGGCAAATTCAGGTCTATGCTCATATACTCTGCTTTTATCCCTGAAGTATAAAGGTCAGATGCCAGTATATGGAACGCAAACCACGCCGCTTTCTTGGGTCCGAAGGACATATCGATATAAAGTGGATCGGTTGTTATGGCCATATACCTACCATCAATCTTTATAACCCCGACATCAACACCGTTACGCGGGGGGACAACTACATCCTTTCTTTCCGCACCTGTTTTACTTATTATATTCTCCTCAAAAAATTTTCTTGATATCTTTCCTATCATTTTATCCCCCAGAAATGTGATAGCGAACCATATCCCTTTCCCATGGGAAATGAATTTTTTATTGCCCCTTCAATATATTTCCTTGCAAGTAACACCGAATCATATAAATTTTTCCCGGAACCCAGATATGATGCAATTGATGCAGACAACGTATCCCCAGTTCCGTGTGTATTCTTTGTATCTATCCTTGACCCGGAGAATTCATAATACTCTCTACCATCGAAGAGTATATCTGTTGATAACTCTCCACCCGAATGGCCACCCTTGACCAGAACGGCAGAGCCGGTTTTCTCATATATTATTCTTGCAGCCATACGGGCATCGTTGCTTGAATTTATTTTCACGGATGAAATAACCTCACTTTCAGGTATGTTGGGGGTGACCAGCGTTGCAATTTTCATGAGCCTGCTGACCATACTGGCAACAGCATCTTCCCTCAATAGTCTGGCATTTGTTTTAGATACCATTACCGGGTCAACTACAATATTCCTGACGTTATACTGCTGAAATTTTTCCGCTACTGCCGAAATAATGGGTTCAGAATAAAGCATGCCGGTTTTTGCAGAATCCGTTCCTATATCCTCCATCACAGCATCAAACTGATCATTGATAAAGGATACCGGCAATTCAAAAATAGATTTTACCTCGACGCTATTCTGTGCTGTGAGTGAAACGATAACTGCTGTGCCAAAGACTTTCATTGCGGTAAAGGTTTTTAAATCTGCCATAATTCCGGCACCACCTCCGGAATCTGTAGACGCAACCGTCATGACCCTTGTAACCATATCTCTAATATCAGTTAACCTTATATAAAAAATACGGAAATGTTATTTTTATGGAAAGCATATTCAATAGAAAAGAATTTATATATGCTAGATGGATACCTTGTTATAATGGATATACTTCAGGTTATTGGTCTCGCATTAATTGCTATAGGCCTTGTTTACGTAATTTACCAGTTTCCCATACTGTTTTACGGATATCGTGATTTTACAAAATATGATATTGACTTTTCGAAACTTGACGATAAACAATTTTCCGGCTTTAAGATGTTCCGTCCGATGGTAAGTATAATCGTGCCTGCAAAGAACGAAGAAACCGTAATTGCAAGAACTATAGAATCAATATTAAACCAGTCATATACAAACTTCGAACTATTTGTTGTTGTTGACAATTCCAGTGATGATACATATAAAATAGCAAAAGAATTCGAGCAAAAAGATACCAGGGTAAAGGTATTCAATAGAGCGGATGGAAAAAGCAAAGCCTCAGCACTCAATTTCTGCTTTCAAAAATCAAAGGGTGAAATTATAGCAACATATGATGCTGATACTGTACTATTAAAAAACACCCTTGAAAATGCCGTTTATGGTATGAACTATTTCAACGTTGATGTACTCCAGGGTTATAATTCCTATATAAACAGGGAGGAAAACATATTTACAAGACTTGCAGTAATAGATGAAATACTTGTAAAGGCGACATTGATAGGAAGAACACATCTGAATTTGTTCGTACCGGTTGCAGGTTCTAATCAGTACTTCAAGAGGCGGGTAATAAAAAACATCGGCGGGTGGAATGATAAATTCCTCACAGAAGATCTTGAAAGCTCCGTAAGAATATCCAATGCACGTTACAAATCGGCGTACTTGAGCAGTGCCAAGGTACTTCAGGAAACGCCCGCTTCATATTCTGAGTATTTTAAGCAGAGGACAAGATGGCTTAGAGGGTATCACCAGGTATTCTTACATTCAAAGAAGCGGTTCAGCACATTCACAGACTTTGATGCCTTAATGATTGTCCTGGCTCCAACATTTTCAGGAATAATGTTCTTCGGATGGCTGTATATATCTCTATTGAATTTTTACAATCCGTTTGTTCATTCAATGAGAACATATTTTATTTCGCTGATTATAATATCACTTATTATCTATGCCTCTGCTTTCCTGCTGGTTCTGATCAAGAAGAAGCAGAATGCTATTTATCTTCCCCTTATTTACGTATACTTGACAATAAACGCTCTTATCTCAATATATACGTTAGTCCTTGAAATTACAGGCGCGAAGCGTGTATGGCATAAAGTAAAGAAAACAGGGAAGACAACAATTTAATAATTACTTTTTCATATCTGGCTATGGTACTGGACTCTTACAGAAAGAATGCAGATAAATTTCTGGATCCGATTACAGAAAAATTTTCAAGAATGAATCCCAATACTATTTCGGTACTATCGCTGATTCTGGCCGGTATAGGTGGATTATCATATTATCTAGGACATTATTTCCTCCTGCTCGCCTTTGTACTGATAATTATGTCAGCACTGTTCGATGCACTTGATGGAAAAATAGCCCGGTTAAAAAATATATCATCAAAAAAGGGAGATATGCTTGATCATGTGTTTGACCGTTATTCAGATATGTTCATAGTTCTCGGGATGACATTTTCAATTTACGGTAATGTATATTTAGGACTATTTGCAATACTTGGAATACTGCTTACCAGTTACATGGGAACACAGTCACAGGCACTGGGACTGAAAAGAAATTATTCCGGTATAGCAGGCAGGGCAGATAGATTGCTGTTAATAATAATATTTACAATCGTACAGTTTTTCATAACAGCTCATTTTCCAGTGTATTCAATCGAAATATATGCGACAGGCATACTGCTGATATGGTTCGGGCTGGCCGGGAATATAAACGCAATAACCCGTTTCTTTGATATGTACAAAAATTTATAATTCTTTTAGAAAAGTTACATATTTTTTATTGCATTCTCTGGCAACTGCTTCCTTCTTTGATTCCGAAAAGACCCTTACAATTTTTTCGGTTCCAGATGGTCTGATAAGGGTCCATCCCTCCTTATCATAAATTTTGACTCCATCTGTAAAGTCAAACATGTTTTCAGTAAATTTTTTGGTTAACAGTTCCTTCATCTCCTCCCATTCTATGTTCCTGGGAACAGATGTTTTTACCATGTAATACTCTGGGATACCTTTTAACAGTTCAGATAATGGCTTTTTCTCTCTGGCGAGCAAATTGAGCATCAGAGCCATGGTCATCGCTCCATCCCTGCAATATTGATGCGTTCCATATATTATTCCTCCATTTTCCTCACCCCCCAGCGTTGCCTTATTATCGATCATGGCCCTGGCTACAATGGGAGCTCCGACTCTCGTGAGGATTAATTTTGCCCCTTTCTCTGTGCAGATCTCACTCAGTGCATCTGAACTACTTACAGGTGTAACAACAGTATCGCCCCTCTTCACTGTATTTTTTACAATTAAAGCAAGGCTACGATCACCATCTATAAAATTTCCCTTCTCATCGATAAAAACACATCTATCCGCATCACCATCGTGAGCTACACCTATATTGAATTTCCCGGTTTTCATTATTGATATGAGGTCGGAAAGATTCTCGGGCTTCGGTTCTGAATTCCTGGATGAAAATTTGCCATCCGGATTAGCATTCAGGGAAACAGGATGGCAATTAAGTCTCGTAAGAATCTCCGGGCTTGTGTAATATGAGGCACCGTTTCCTGTATCAATAGCTACCCTTATGTTACTTTTACTTATAGCCTCTGAATCAATAGAACTTATAATGCTATTTATATATAGATCGATACCGGTATTATCATAATTGTAATTTCCGATTTTATCCCATTCCGCCGTTGAATACCTTTTGTTTATATAAAT
>JAKAAE010000089.1 GCA_021797225.1 Thermoplasmata archaeon
ATGTAAAGTATTTTCCTTTCATATAAAGCAGAAGCCCATCTCCTCTCGGGTCTATCCCTTTTTCAGTTTCTCTTTCTTTATCTACCGTAATTCCCTGTGCATGCCCCATCATATCATTTAGATCATCGACCGGTTCATAATGATCCAATCTCAGTGCGCTCTCATAATAAATTTTTGAATCTCCATAAATTGAGGCGGGATACGCAAACCTGGGATAGGCAACTGCATCCTGCATTCCGGAACCCAGATCTATAATTCTTGAAAGAATCTGAACATTTACCTGCGGCTGTACATCTCCACCCATACTTCCTAGAATAATATCCTTTGGACCGGATACCAGTGTGCTCATCAGTGTATGGAATGTCTTCTTTCCAGGCTTTAAGGAATTTTTATTGTTTCTATCCAGTGAAAAATAACTACCTCTGTTGTTCATATTTATTCCTGTGCCTTTAATCGTATGTCCAGAACCAAATCCCATATAATTGCTCTGTATGGCACTGATTTCTATATCTCCATCGAAAATGGAATACGCGGTGGTATCGGACAGTTCAGATTTACCATTACCATTATGGGTATTATCCGGTTTCAAATCATCGATGTTCTCAGGTAACTTGACACTGTCATATATGTAATTTTTTCTGATATTGTATGCATCGTACATAGTTTTTATGAGTATATCATAATATTTCTGGTGTTCCATGCCTGAAAGTTCGTATTTGTTCAAATCCCTTAACCATACTGCTGCTGTTAATCCCTGGCTTACAGGTGGATTTGTATATATATCGTAATCCCTGTATTTTACCCTGATAGGATTAACTATTTCCGCACTGTATCTGGCAAGGTCTCCTTTTGTTATGAGTCCCCCTTTCTCTTTCATATCCTTATCTATCATATCTGCTATTTCGCCATTGTAAAAGTATTCCAGTCCGTTATTAACAAGAAATTCTAATGTATTACCCAAGTCTTTCTGCACAAGCCATTTATCTGTATCCTTATATATGTTGTTGAAATCCTCATCTCCCCCTTCAAATCTATTGATTGCCTTAACCAGTTTTCTACTAGGTTCAAATCCATCTTTTGCAAACTGTATTGCCCTTTTAAAATCTTCTTTCATTCCAAGTTTTGCCTTTTCATTTGCAATAATCCAAGAGGATACAAGTCCGGGTATGGAAAACGATGATAAAGGTCCATTCCTAGGGATTTCTTTAAAATCTCTCTGTTCATAAAAATCTATGCTTGCCCTCTCAGGAGCGTATCCACTTGCATTTATACAGTAATACTTATTATCATTGATGGTTGCAAATAAATCTCCGCCAAGACCATTGAGATGTGGTTGAACAACAACGAGGGTAGATGAGGCAGCAAGCATAGCATCATAAGCATTGCCACCCTTTTCCAGCACTTCAATACCTGCCTGTGAGCTTAAGGGATGACTGGTAGCTACATTATATTTCATAAATAAATATTTACTCTAACTATTTAAATAATTTCAATGGTCATATCAACTTAACTATCCGGTATGAAAATGTTTTAGCTGTTTTAATATTTACAAAACTTTAAGTATGAATTTTTCGAATATGGGTTATGAAATCGAATAAGTTAATGTCGGTAATCGTAATTGTAATTATAGTCGCAGTTGTTGCCGGTGGAGGATACTATGCATATCACTATGAAACCACCGGTACAGTGAAGGTTAGTGCAGCTGATACTCCCCCGAGTATTACAGGAGTTATGGATGTAAACGTTACATTCAGTGCAATTGCACTGCATTCTGATAAGGCATCTTCTAATTCCACAGGATGGACAAATTACTCACTTCATGATAAAACCGTTAATATAATGGATATCAATGCAAGCGATGCAGCTTTCCTGTCCAATCTCTCAGTGCATGCAGGTAGCTATAATTTGATGAAAATATACATAAAAAGTGTTTCAGTGTATATAAAGGGAGGGTTCCTTAACTTTTCAAGCTCAACTAGCGTAAGCCTACATCTTGCACATGCATTCGCAGTTGTGGTCTTTGCCCATCCTCTCACAGTTTCAGCACATGCTACTACATCCATGGTAACGGATTTCAATCTCTCTAATAATATTCAGATGAGTAGCCACACGTTTAACATGAGTGCATCTGTGATTATAAATTAAATTTTAAAATTTTGAATATTTTTTATCCACAAAAACTTTATTTTTTACATATCCCTAATGAATAATGGATCCATTTGATAAAGGCATAATAGGGGGCGTTGAACTTAAGAACAGATTCGTGATGGCACCAATGATATCAAATTTATGCAACATTGACGGAACCACAAACGATAATCATATAGCATATTTAACAGAACGCGCAAAAGGGGGTTTCGGACTTATTATAACCGAGTATGCGTACGTGGATTCCTTCAACGGGAAAGGGTCTCCCAATGAGATGGGTATTTTCAAGAAAGAGCAGATTCCAAAACTTTCCAGGCTCACAGAAAGCATTCACGCATCAGGATCAAAGATTTTTGTGCAGCTTGTCCACGCAGGAGGAAAGGCAAATCCACATTATAATAAAGGTCATGTATTCGCGCCATCCAGTGTTGATTATATGGGAAATATTCCGGATGAAATGTCTCTTGATGACGTAAAGGATGTTGAAGAAAAATTTCTCAATGCAGCGGAATTGTCAGCCAGGGCGGGATTCGATGGCATAGAGCTGCATGGGGCACACGGGTATCTCTTTCAGGAATTCATATCACCTGCACTGAACCACAGAACCGATGAATATGGTGGAACCATTGAAAATAGAGTTAGAATAATCAATGAGATTACAGCGAAGATAAGAAAAAAGGTTGATATTCCAGTTGGAATTAGATTAAGCCTCTACGAGGATGATGAGGATGGCTATGGTCCGGACTATGGAATAGAAACTGCATTGGCATTAAAAAATATTGATTATGTACATTTCTCTGCAGGGAGATTCGCACCTCCCGGTTCTTCAGCATCGTTCTACTATGATCATTTACACATTGGTGAAAAACTCAGGAAAAGGCTTGATATAAACACTATGCTTGTTGGTTCCATAAATTCTCTCAGGGATATAGATAGGGCACTAAATGTATCAGACTTTGTTGTACTGGGTAGGCAGGCACTGGCTGATCCATATACCCCATTCAAGCTTCAGAATACAATTCCCTATAGGCCATGCATAAGATGCAATCAGGCATGCAGAAATCTTTCCAGTGCCGAGGTAAGATGCACTGTAAATCCATATACTGGTCTAGAGTTAACGGAATACCATGGCCACAAATACCGTGGAGAGATTATCATAGTCGGTGCTGGCATAAAAGGGCTGGAAGCATCTCTTTATGCTGTAAAACTGGGATTAAAGCCTGTAATTTATGAAAAATCCTCTCTGGGTGGGCAGTTCAATGAAATCATGGATGAATATAAAAAAAGAGATTTCATACCATTGATTGATTATTACAGGGCCATGTTGAAGAGATATAACGTAGAGGTGAGGTATGAATCACAGGATAGTGGTATAATATGCACACCTGACAGGGTTTATCCAGATATTATGAATCATGGCGATATAACTATGGATACCAATATATATAGATACTTTGATGATGCCATAATTATCGCAGCCAGGAATCATGTAATAATGAGCAATCGGTCCTTAAACTCACTTGAACGGTCAAGAATTTCGGGATACCGGAAAATAGCTGAAAAAGCGGGTATTGAGTTCAAGGACCTTGACTCATACGATATAAAATTATATGACAAAAATCAGTATGATATTCTGGAGGCCATGAAGAGTGGAAGAAGAGCTATTAAGGAATATATACTAAAAAATGAAAGTTATTTTCTTTAGTTTTTCTAAATTTTTATAAATATCGTTTCTATAATCCATTATGAAAGTGGCAGTAATCATGGGGAGTAAATCAGATTTTCCGGTAATGGAGCCAGCTGTGGAAGAATTAAAGAATTTTGGTATTGAGGTAGAATACAGGATTGTTTCGGCACACAGGACACCTGAGTTTATGCTCCAGTATGCACATGATGCAATAAAGAACAATATAGAGGTAATAATAGCAGGTGCAGGAGGAGCGGCACATCTGCCCGGTATGGTGGCTGCTATGACAACACTTCCAGTAATAGGTGTTCCTGTTCAGTCAAAATCACTTAATGGGCTGGATTCATTGCTCTCCATTGTTCAGATGCCCCCAGGGGTGCCGGTTGCAACAGTATCAATCAATGGAGCTAGAAACGCGGCTTTGCTTGCCGTTAGAATTCTGTCAGTAAAATATCCAAAGATCAGGGAAATGCTTGATGACTTCGTGTCTAGGCAGAGGGATTCAGTGCTTGGTGATAAATTATGAAAATAGGAATTATTGGTTCAGGCCAGCTTGGATACATGATGATAAACACAATGCGGAGGTATCCCATAGAATTTTATGTAATAGATGATAATAGAGGGCCATCCTCAGAGATAGCTGATAAATTCTACGATGTTTCAGAATATAAGGAATTTGTGGATGCCTGTGATTATGTTACATACGAATTCGAACATATAAGCAGTGAAATCCTTGATTACGCAGAAGATCAGGGTAAATTGCGCCCGTCAAAGAAGGCGGTTGAGCTAAAAAAAGACAGGTCACTAGAAAAAAAATTTCTCAGTGAGCATAATTTTCCCATAGCCGATTATAAATATGCTGAAACCTACAAAGAAGCATTCAGCAAGGCGAAATTATTCCACAAAGCCGTAATAAAAAGTTGCATGGGTGGGTATGATGGGAAAAACCAGTATTATATAAATCCTGATACAGAATATGAAAATCACCCAGATATGCCATATGTAATAGAGGAATTCATAGATTACGATTATGAAGCTTCTATAATCGCTGTTAGAGATCAAAAGGGAAAGTTTTACAATTTCGAGCCATCCTTTAACTATAATCAGAACGGCATTCTCATATACAATATATCCCCTGTAAAAAATACACTTGAAATGATTGATATAGCAAAAAGGCTCATGGAATCTCTTGATTATATAGGCGTTATGGGTATTGAATACTACGTAAAGAATGGTAATGTAATAATAAATGAATATGCACCCAGGGTACACAATACTGGTCATCACACACTGACTGGAAGCTCGATTTCACAGTTTGAGGAGCATATACTCGCAGTATCAGGAATGGATACTGTAAGACCTGAACTTTTTGTACCCTCAGGTATTGTAAACATTATAGGCACAGGCATCAATGAAAACATATCAAGAATCCTGGAACTGGGTAAAACAAACGTATACTGGTATCATAAAAATGAGGTCAGGCGCAAGAGAAAGATGGGGCATGTTAACGTTTACGGTGATACATATTCAGAAGTTCAGGAAAAAATAAAGGAAATAATGGAAATATTATACGGGGATAATCTGGAAAATTTCATTTAAAGTAAAAGAACAGCTTTTACTCCGTTAACCTTTTTTATTTCGTTGAGTATGGCACCAGTAACAGCTTCAGTTGTTACTATTATCGCCCTCGGATTGTCTATGAGATCCGGGTCATCTGTAATTACCTGTCTAATGGAAATATTATTTGTTGCAAGAATATTCATGACCCCAGATATTATTCCTGGTTTTGAGGCATCAACTGGAATAATTTCTATAACTCCAAAACCAATCTTTGATCCTGAATTTTCAAAATTTGAAACAGGTGAAAGGTTGCTGAAAAATTCATAAAGTTTTTTATCGCTGATAACTTTCTGAATAAGATTTACAATTACCCTTCTATCAACATGGTACGCCCTTGCAATGGAGTTAGGCTTTATCTCTATTTCATCACAGAAAAGCTTTGGCTCGTCATATAGTATTTTTACTGATATTCCAATTTTTGTCATTCTCTGTATAACCTTCATTTCAGCCGGATATCCCTCGAATATTTCGTTGATGTAGTCCCACATAAAACCACTAATGTAAATTAAGTATATAATAATTCAATATAATAAATCGAAATTATTTGTTATTTTCAAGAATTTCACCTCATTCAGACGAATATTTTTTTACCAATCTGATGAATTCATCATAATTTCCCGGTTTATGCACATTAAGATCGGAGTTTTTCATAGTATTCACTACAAATTGCTCCGGGAATTGCATTGGTAAATGTAATATAATAAATTTGGCGGCTTCTTCTGGTTTTTCCCTGATAAGTTTTATTCCCAGATTATAGGCGTCCACAAAGTCCTTCTCCTTACTATACACTGTGGCACCGCAACTTCCAGGGATAACTATATTGTTTTTCTTGAAGTATTCCTCTATACTTACCCCGGCACTGTCCATTGCAGGCACTACTACTGTATCCACCTGATTGCCATTCATTGCGTCCATGAGCTCACCCATGCTCTCGAAATACTGAATTTTTACATCCTTCCCAGTTTCACCCACATAGGCTCTGAAGAGTATATCCGAGGCACCACCCTTTCTGGCCATTCCGATCTTATAACCGAGCTTCGGGGCGACTCTGGATAGGTTCTCAATTGTTACGTAATCGATTGGCAATCCACTTTTTACAAGGGAAACAGTGGAATCAAGTACAATATCAGGCTTTTTATCCCCCATATCGGAAGATTTTTTGAATTCTATTTCTATATCATCTCTTTCCATCATTGCTGCTACTAATGGGTAGCAAACTGGTCCAGGAGCTGCTATAACTCTCATAAATGTTTATTAAAAAACTGTTTATTAACTTAATGTTATTATCAATATCAGTAATGTCGTAAATATAAATGAATTTAGTTTAAATTATATATTA
>JAKAAE010000090.1 GCA_021797225.1 Thermoplasmata archaeon
TGTCTTCTTATAATTGTTTGCTATTTCAGGAACCTTTGCAGGATTTATCAAATGTATCTTATAGTTTAATTTTAATAATTCTTTACAAAGGTATTTTCCTGATGTAGATGATTCTATTACAATGTCATGATCCCTGTAATCAGATAAAAACCCATTCACTGTCTCCATATTATTTTCCATATTCCTCTGGACAATAATATCTCCATTATCCTCCATTACAGTTCCGTATACGGAACGTTTATGTACATCCAAGCCGATTACCATTTAATCACCTCTTAGTGGTTCTGTGAGATTTAGAATCGTAGACTCGACAAACTCCTATTCACCTTATTAGATATTAATAAGGTAAGAAATCGAGTCGAAGGGCGGCTATTCTATGAAGCGGCCTCAAGGATCAAGTACTTAGACAACCGCCCCCGATTCTCACAGCTATATCGTCATATAGCTAAGGCTAAATAAGATTTTTCATAATTTCTAACTTCTATCTGTCAATTATTTTTTTGTATTGGAGAGAATGTTTTGTTTGAGAGGAACGAAGTAGAACATAATAGCGGTCAATAATACGAAAATTCCAGCTATAACTCCAAGAAGCCTTATAAATAAAATATTATGTGTTGGAGTATAAAACCCGCTTATCCAGAATCCAAGAACAAGAGAGGCGAAAGATATGGAAAAGTGCTCAAGAAATCCTTGAACTCCAAAATACATACCTTCTCTTCTGAAACCGGTGATAAGTTCATCTTCATCTATAATCTCTGAAAGAATTGCGTTTGGAAGAATAAAAAATGATGTTAATCCAATTCCTGCAAATACCATTAAAATTAGCATCTGTATCACATTACTAATTTCACTATACAACCCAACAAAAAATGTCAGGAAAAGTGGTATTGATAATAGTATAGTGAATAATATAAATGAGTTTTTCTCTCCTTTTTTATCAGAATACCGAACCAGTAAAGGTGAGAATAGTATAGCAGAGAATACGGCAATGAATGTAAAAATTCCTATATATGATGTGTATTCGGTATTTGAAGGTTTAAATACAACATCTTCAATGTAATATCCAAGTGATGATAAAAAGAAGGAAAATCCAAATTCAAATGAAAGATATGCAAAAATGTATTTCTTAAATGTTTTATTTCTGAAAGTTTGTTGAATTCCTTGTATGAAAGTATATTTGTTCGGAATCATGGAAACATTTGTTGATTCCTTTATACTTAATATAACGGAAAGAAGAGCAATTACAGTAATCATGGACATAACTCCTGCAACGAATGCCATAGATAATCCCAGAGAAAAAAGAATGGCTGGTATCAGGGATGAGATTATAATGCCTATAATTGAAAAATATGCTGCAATAGTAGTTAACCTCACCCGATCATTTGAATTTATTGATATTTCTGGAATAAGTGCCAAATATGGAGTTATTACATAGGCAAAAAGAAAATTGAAAAAGAGCATATACGCTAGAAGTGAGATGATATTCAAGATAAAGTGTGATGTCGGTATCCACATAAGATAAAAAGAAAGCGTCATAGGAATGAAACCTGTTATGATAAAAAATCTTCTTCTACCTAATTTCGAATGTGATTTATCGCTCCAGCTTCCTACAAAGGGATTTGCAATAGCCTGAATTGCTGTTCCGAGAAAGAATATTATTCCAATGATATAGCTAGGGATTATGACATGGCCACTGGCGGGGGCATAAAAAATGAATATATAGGAAGATATAAAATATGTTGGGATGAACTCCCCAAATTCTCCAATACTATACAGAACCTTTTTTTTCAATGGTAATTTATAAGGCTCCCTCATTGAATAACATAATTTGCCTATATAAAAATATTTGTATTTCGATATAAATAATCAAATAAATAATTTTCTTATATATTTTCATTCTCTATTTTTCCAGTTTTGCATATCCTGGAATAAACCTCTGCGGATTTTCTTTTTATGCGTTTCCCAGTTGAATAGTTTACCTCATATAGACCAAATCTTTTAGAAAACCCATTACTCCATTCGTAATTATCCATAAGCGACCAGTGGAAGTATCCCAGAACTGGTATTTTATCCTCAGTAATGGACCTAGAAACTTCTATCAAATGATTCCGAATAAAATTGGGTCGTTTGAGATCGGAAGCATCTGCGATACCATTTTCAAGAATATAAATGGGTTTATTATATTTCATGTACGATCTCTTTATTACTTTACGAATACCGGGAGGATAGATATCCCATCCAAAATCCGAACATTCTGAACAAGGTTCAATAGATACATTCAAAAGACCGGCAAAAGTACTATTTTTATCATATTTAACTCTCATTCTTTGATAATAATCTATACCAAGGTAGTCAGTTCCGCCCATGGATGGAATATTTTCATCTATTGTCATATCAAGATCGTTGTCAAATGATCCTTTCAAAGCTGCATTAAGGTACCACTCATTATACAAATATGCCATATATGATGCTATGTTAACGCTTTCCTCATTAACTGGATCAATATAGGGGATAGAAACACCAATACCCGTGGGTATGTCATATAATCGTTTTACGTTATGATATGCCACACTGTGGGCGAATGCTAGATTCCTCTGTACTTTAAATGCAAGCTGTAAATCGCTAATCCCCGGTGGAAAACCATAGACATTACCAAGAAGATATCCTCCCAGTGACACGCTTTCTGGTTCATTTATTGTTTGCCAAGCATATATATAACTTGAATATGTTTTAATAACAAAGTCAGAATATTTACCAAATTCTTCTACTGTTCTTGTATCTACCCATCCCTTTTCATTAGAAGTCTGTATATTTTTATGACATTCAAGAGGGTTATGTATCCAGAGCGGCAGGGGCCAGTGATACATTGTTAGAAATATTTTCAATCCGGCCGATCTAGCCGATTCAAGAATTTTCGAGTATCCTATCACTGCATCTTGATCAGCCAGCTTATTCATTGCACAGTACGTTTTCTCATCCAGATACGAATCTAACACATCACCTTTATCAGTTTTTTTAACTATAGAATTAACACTACTTGTATCATCAGGAAAGAGACGTGCCCAATCCAAGCTCATTCTTATTGCAGTGGTTCCGAGTTCTTTTGCACGTTCAAAATCAGCCTCATAGGTATCCCAGAAATCATCGCCATTTTCAGGCAAATCCCCGCTTACCAAATGGTTTGATATTATGTCTTGATTATGTACCCACTGATACCAATCAGATCTGGTGGATTGTGATGCCGCCGAACTTCCCATTTCTATTTGAAAAGAAGATGTAGCGGTTCCAAAGATAAAATTTTCTGGAAATTTATTTACCATGAAGTTATATAAAATTATAAATAATAAATATTTGCTTCTTCATTGGCTTTGGGACAATATTATTTCAGGTACAGTTCCCTGTAATCTTTGATCATCTCCGGGTCTGTGTGCCTCAGGTAGCTATACTGCCTGAGGTTGTGCATGTTGATCTTCAGTATCTCTTCCGTCTTCTTTCTCAGGGGAAGCCTCTTCCTTACCTTTACAGGCATCTTCCTCTTCATCATTGAATTGACGGATTCGGATATTGATCGCATGTGATATTTCGCCAACCATTCCTGTGTGTTGTCAACGAAAGAGTAGAGCATGGCCTTCCATGATTCTACCCCTTTGGCACGGAACGTTGCATTCGTCTTTGGAAGGAAGTATGGCCTTATCCCGTAACCTTCGGTTATTGAGCAGATCTTTCTATTCGAATATAATGCGTCTCCAAACATTACCTCGATCTGCGGGCACATCTTTACCGTCTGTTCTATTATTTCAGGAAACATGGACAGCTCTCCCACAGAGTGATCATCTGTTGTGTAGAGTCCGGAGATGATCTTTGTGTTTACTCCGACAGAAAATGAAGAATACTGGAAGTCATGCTTTCCCTCCGTGTGCGGGAAAGCGTCGGACTTCATCTCCTTATTCTTCTCGTTCCTCTGCTGGCTCCTCTTTGATTCGTAGTTGACCTTCATGGTACTGGGATCGCCAGTTCCATCTGTGGAGAATATCTTCTCAAGGGGATTACCGGTTTCATTCATGATCTTCAGAACCTCGTCAAGAATACTCTTTGTCCTTTCAGGATCGTATCCACGTTCTATCGTCTTGTAGGAGAATTCTGATGATATGCCAAGTTTCTCGCCGAACAGTCTCAGGAATCCCTGTGCAACCCTATTGGGCATTCCGAAGTATGCCTGCATGAGCATGACCTTCACTATGTCCTGAGACGGTACAGATGGTCTTCCCACCCTCTTCTTCTCCGGCATGGGCGATACCGCAATGTTTACAATGTCCCTGATTGTTTCCAGCACATCTGCGATCTCGTTCACCTGCGCCTGATCGTAATCTTGCCAGTTACTCTCCTTTTCCTCCCCCCTATCGTATGAAAAAGATTTGTCCCTTACCGACTTAACGAGATCCCTAAGTTCTTCGGAATTCCTCCTTACCATGCAGCCGTATCAAAAACAGGTTTAAATACATTATGGATATCTACTATACATAATTATGTCATACATCGTAGCCTTCAAGCTTCCAAAGGGAACTGATACGAATACGCTCAACAAATTTGTAAGAGGACTGTACGGGCAGGATTCAATGTCATGGAATGGAAGATACAGGTTCCATAGAAAGGGAATAATGGAAGAGATCCACTTCAGGAAATTCCTAAGGGGAGTGATAATAATACGAGAATCCGATCTTGGCAGGATTATCTCATACCTGTCAGGGTATAGGGCAGAATACTATGTAGGAAAAGTCATAGAAACCCCCGAAAGCGAAATTATCATGGGAGTCCAGTAGAATAATATTGTCCCAAAACCGAATGTGGCTCTGTTATAGACAGGGACTATAACTCTGCATTGAATGATATTTATTATGGCATTATAAAGATAAATGAACTATTGAAGAATAAGCATAATAAAATAAACAATTATTTTAAGAAATATAATATAAATATAAAAGTACCTGTGGAGCACTTAAGGGAATTTACGCCTGTGGAGATTGATGCCTCTGCCCCTGAAGGATTGAACATAATTCCGTATGTAAGGGTAAACATTGTCCATGAACCAGGAAGCCTCATTGCCTTGACATGAGGTAGCTCACAATTATCCTTGATGGCGTGCCAAGAGAAAACGCAAGTGATCACATACAGTTACACATAAGCAAAACTGAGTACAATAATAGACAACAACAATAGCTTATCACTCTTATCTATTATATGTCAATTATGAACTTTTTATTTTTGCAAGATAGATTGGAACTATTCATGGCATAATTTTTCCATAGTCAGTACATGGGTGATTTATAAAAAATAATTGAGAATTATTTAAATTGAATAGATTTTTATGTGTACAGCAATCTCATAAAAATATACCGGTATTGTTACAAAGATTTTTGTTATAGTTTAAATCTGGGATTGTAATATATTGTTATGACAACGAGAATTGGAATTCCTGTAAACGGAATAACCATAAGTGGCCCTGGAGATGGCATGGAAGTTCATATATTTGAAGTGGAGAACACAAAATACAAATTGATAGAAAGCTACGAAAATCCTGCTTTAAAGGCCACCTCAACCCGGGGCATACATATGCTGAAATCAGTTCTAGGAAAAAATGTGGATGCAATAATAGTTTCAGAAATTGGGGCTCCTGGAGTGCGTTTTCTGAAAGACAAGATGAAGATATATTTTTCAAATAATATGAATGAGACTCAAGCACTTGAATTCTATATACAGGGAAAATTGGAAGAGATAACATTGCCGACCCACGAATCTCCTGCTCATGATGGAAATAATCATAACTTAAAATAAATATGTAATTATTAATTTCTATTTTAATTTATATCCGCAGTTCGGACAGTAAGTCATATCTTCACTAACAGGATAACCACATCTCGGGCATCTGTGGGCAGCATCAGGCAGATTTTCATCATTTTTATCTTCAGCCATATTCTCCCTTATACTTTGATATGGATTTTTTTTGTTGTCGTCACCGAAGACAGCCATTCCAATATTGGCCCGTGGCGCCTTTGCCCTAGCCATATCCAGCTCATGTTTTTTATTTTCCAGAACTTCCTTTTCTTTCCTGTTAGATTCGTCCCTTTTTGCAACAGTTGCAAGTCTTGTAATTTGATCTACCCACGGTTTTGGTTTTTTAAGGGCAAAATCCACCCTGATAAGCTTCTGTGATTCCCCGTAATATTCAATACTGAGTATCTGTTTGGTAAAAACAGGAAATGTTGGTTTAGCAAAATTTGCGTTTTCAACGTTATAAAGGAACAGATTGAGATCTAAAACAGCGGGGGAGGCCCTTATAAACGACTTTTTCCCCTTTCTCTCGAATATTATACGCTTATCTGTCAGGAAAAGCATACCATTAATATATTCATTATTCTCTATTTTTTTCGCTTTTGAACTCAAGAATTCATGTTCATCATTTTCATATATCGGCATTATATGCAGATAATATATAAGATAATAAATTTTCTCTATGTTGTTCCGCTTTTTGATCACATTAATTTAATCCCTAACTCAAGCCTTTTTACGTAATATGTCCATGTCTATCTTCATATCAGAAATGATCTCCTTTGCCTTCTTCGGTATCTCACCCATGATCTCTCCCTTCTCCATTTTGTATATTTTAATTCTTGACAGAATGAGAAGGATATCCCTTACACTGTATTTTCCATCTA
>JAKAAE010000091.1 GCA_021797225.1 Thermoplasmata archaeon
AATGGTCAGGGATAATTATAATTTTTTTCCTCATTGGCTGTAGGTTCCCCCATTCATAATCATAAAATGCATCTCCATCTTCCATATAACCCAGATATCTATAAAATTCAACCTTGTTTTCAACTGCATCCAAACGAATTTCTGCAAAACCGTATTTTGATGCAATTTTTTCTGCTAAATGAAGCATGGATGTACCGAGCCCCCTGTTTTGAAATCGACGATCAACAGAAATTAATTCCACATGAAACGTGCTATCTTTATTAATCTCCATAAACGCAACCGGTTTTTTCTTTTCCTCCTTAACTATTATAATAATGTTATTATCTTTCAAGGATAGATTATAAAGATCTTCTAAGTTTATACTATCCATTGCCTGATTTCCTGAGATAATTCTTCCTTGACCTGTTTTTTGATGTACCTGTAACCTCCCCTTAGTCTGATTCTTTTATCCATTTTCATGTAATTTATGCCTCCGTAAAATTTTTTTCTACGTCCTACAATGCCTATTTAATTTCATTCCTAAACTTCTTCAACAGATCAGGATCCTTTAATATCTCTTCTAGGACATTTTCCATAAGCTTTGCCTTGAATGATTCCGGCGCAGCCTCGATCATCTTCTTTGCTATTCCCGGTATTGTTTCAGATTTCTCTATTGTATCCTCGATCTCCCTTTCCCTGTTCTCATAAGCCAAGGCTAATTTCTCATCGAATGGCAGCCAGCAGTTATGGCAGTACCTGGCATTGCTAGGATTCAAGGAATCACATCGGGGGCATTTCCTGGGCTTTTCCTCTATCTCCTTTCTTTCCTTGATATCGATACCGTATGCCTTTAGAATGGCATTGTCCTGGTCCCTCATGGATAAATGTACATATATGGATGTCATCTTGGACCCATGTACCCATCCCATCTGGTTTTCAAGCGGTGCCTCAGGTACCTTTGATGCCAGCAATGATGCTCTGGAGTGCCTGAACAGGTGCGGGTATATCCTCTTTTCAATCCCTGTTCTTTCTTTCAAATTAATTAACAATTTCCTCGCATCGTAGTACTTCATGGGCCTGTGCAAATTCTGTTTTTGAAGGCCGGTAAACAGGCTTTCATCCTTGTCATCCTTGGATCTGATGTAGTCCTTAAGATATGATATTGAATCCCCGACAATTCTAACGGATCTATTTCCTGTCTTCCCATGCACCCTTAAAATCATTCCATATTCATCGAACACTATGTCATCCATTCTCAAAGTCAGTATTTCACCTATCCTGCATCCAGAATCATATAATAATGAAATCAGGGCCTTGTCCCTGGTGTTGTTGCACGCATCGATCATCCTTTCAATATCGCCCCGGGTAATGAGATCCATCTTCTTGTCATGGCTTGACTTATGGCTATATTTTATATTGAAGAAATCAGGAAGACTGCCGAACAGCCATTTATAAAACCTTTTCATTACATTTTCATAATCCATTATGGTGCTGTCTGAATAACTTTTCTTCAATTCCAGGAACATGCTTATTATGGCTTTTTTATCAGGATTTAAGAATTTCTCCTTCAGATGTTTATATATCATCCTCAGCCTGACCAGGTAAAAATATTCTCTGTATTTTGTTATCCCAGTAATCTTTATTTCATTAACAAAATCTATTATCTGGTTTCTTTCATTTTCAGGTATTTTATCCAGTCTCCTATATTCAGCATTAAGATCCCTGTCAATGGAATATATGTCCATAATATGCCTAGCGATTGGAAGCGTATTAAACCTTTAGGCTAATTTTGGCTCACGGCATTATGCTAAATACTCTATGTACCAACCGGTAAGATATATAAAATTTTAATTTGCCTATGTGCAAAACATTGAAAAACAAAAATTGGCATATCCATGTTCTAAATTTATATGAATTATATTATTTTTTATCCTTGTCATATTCCTGGAAAGCCATTGATGCTGCTTCCTTGTAAACCTGTTTATGTGTTAAATTTGCTAGCTGTTCCAAACTCCTTGCAACCCATAATTTGTCATAACCATGTGCTTCGGCAAATTTTAAACCCCTCTCATAATTTTCATCTGCAGATAATTCATCGGAATAGCCAGGATGATTTGATGTTGTCTGCATATCTATACCCATTTCGTATTTTTTATTATCATATTTATTGTCAGTCTCTTTCTTTTCTTCCTGATCTTTTAATCCTTCTATTTCTTCATTTAATCTATGCTCATGCCTTTCACGGACATTTTCATTTTCTTTCATTTCATGTTCAGGTATCCAGACATCCTTTCCATTTCTATGAATATAATGGCCCTTTACTTTTGTTTCATTATTATCGCTCATTTTTATTACCTTAATATATAATTATAATATATATTAATATAAATATTTTCTGCATCATATAAGTATCACGATGTCCTGTAATTCATATCTATATCCTTATCATTCTTTAACAATTAAATTGCCTCTATATTCTACATATTCCAGAAATGGTGTTATAACAGGCATATCATCTATGAACAATAGCATTATAGTCCAAATCATTTTCTTCAGTACCCAATCTCTCGAATTATTATTTGTCCGTGGATAATCTCTTCCTGTCAATATATGGTTCATTTCCTTCTCCCTATTAGAGATAAATTAGTCCAGTTGTCTATAAGGATCTCCTCCGGTTTGCTGTATGGCTCTATTATATATGGTCTCCTGGTTGTATACTCCAAAGCCCGCTACAAACTTTAAAGCATCTATTTTGGAGTCTAAGAGTTTAGAAACATGATTAAAGTTAAAATTCAAGGCGACAACAAACCTTATATAGTATCATGTATTTTAAAAACTAATGAATTCCATAACGTTCATCAGGCAGTTATACTTTTTGTTGCTTGAGTAAACGTTATCTTCATTAAAAATTTTTGGAGGTAATAAGATGTATTTTTATGATGGTAGAAGCTATGGCGATTTTTTCAATATGGGAGAATATAGTAGAATGGGATATGAGCCTGTCAGAAAGAAAATAAGCATATTTGATACAACGCTTCGTGACGGGGAACAAACTCCGGGAGTATCATTTTCTATGCAGGAAAAATATGAAATAGCAATGAAATTAAATAATGCAGGTGTCAATATAATTGAAGCAGGATTTCCGGCTGTTTCAATAGATGAATTTAAAACAGTTAAACATATAAATTATGATATAGAAAATACATGCTCACTGGCCAGGTGCAATAAGAATGACATAGATCGTGTAATAGAATCCAATTCCAGAATAATACATCTATTCATAGCAACATCTGATATACATATGCAATATAAACTGAAAATGTCCCGTGATCAAGTTTTTGATAAAATAATCGAATCTGTTGAATATGCAAAGTCCCATGGGCTGAAAGTAATATTTTCACCGGAAGACGCAACCAGGAGTGATATGGATTTCATGAAAAAAATAATCACATCAATAGATGTTGAGACTGTCAATTTTCCAGACACAATCGGCATAATGAATCCCATGTCCATGTATTATTTTATAAAAAAGATAAAGGAATTTACAGACAAAAAAATAAGCGTTCACTGCCACAATGATTTCGGGATGGCAACAGCAAACACCCTGGCAGGCATTATGGCCGGTGCCGAGGAAGCCCAGGTAACCATCAACGGGATAGGAGAGAGAGCCGGAAACGCATCTCTTGAAGAGGTAGTATCATCCATATATGGATTCTCAGATTCCTATACAGATATAAAAATGGAAAAACTATACGACCTTTCCAGGTACGTTTCCAGTGCAAGTGGAATCATCCCCCAGAAAAATAAGGCCATAACAGGGGAAAATGCATTTTCACATGAGGCAGGAATACATGTCCAGGGCATAATCAACAATCCCAAAACCTACGAAGCAATAAATCCGGAAATTTTTGGAGCCAGAAGAAAAATAGTTATAGGAAAGCATTCAGGCAAAGCAGCAGTAAAATATATACTGGAAAACAAGGGCATATACAAAACTGATGATGAAATCAATAATATTTTAACAATAATAAAAAATGAAAATAATAAAACTATAGATGACGAATATTTATTACAGGTGGTAAAGAATGAGTAAAACAGCGGTTGAAAAAATATTTTCAGAAAAAAGTGGAACAGATTCTAGAGCAGGAGACTATGTAGTGGCAAATATAGATTATGTTATGGCAAACGATATAACTGCACCCATAGCAATAGATGCATTCAACGATCTTGGAATGAAGGCCAAGAGTAAAAAAATTATAATTATCCCTGACCATTTCATACCTCCGAAGGACATAAATTCTGCTAAGCAGTATAAAAAATCAAAGGATTTCGCCCTTCAAAACGATACATGGTTTTACGATATAGGAAATGGAGGGGTATGCCATCAGGTCATGATGGAAAAGGGTTTTGCAGCTCCGGGGAGGCTTATTGCGGGTGCAGATTCCCACACCAATACATACGGAGCCCTTTCGGCAATATCCACAGGAATCGGCAGCACCGAGGCAGGTGTAATATTTGCCACCGGGAAAATGTGGTTCAAGGTTCCTGAGACGATTAAAATAAATCTCAGGGGTAAACCTTCCAGGGGAGTAGAGGGAAAGGATATAATCCTGAACATTTTATCAAAAATAAAGAACGATGGAGCCGCCTACAAATGCATGGAGTTTTCAGGCGATATCAAATATATAGATGTCAATGAGAGAATGACGATGGCAAATATGACCACGGAGGCAGGGGCCAAATGCTCATTTTTTGATACGGATGAAAAAACTATAGAATATCTGAACCAGCGTAATACCGGTGAATATAAAATTGTAAAATCTGATGATAATGCCGACTTTGAAAAGACACTGGAAATTAATATGGATGAAATAGAACCATCTATCGCAATTCCAAATTCACCTGATAATGTCAGGATAGCGTCGGAAATCCATGAGAAAATTGATCAGGCATATATAGGTTCATGCACCAACGGAAGGATAGAGGATATCAGGAAGGCAGCAGCAATTTTGAACGGCAAAAAAGTGAATAAAAATGTCAGGCTGATGGTTGTACCTGCAAGCCAGGAGGTTTATAACCAGGCCCTGAAGGAGGGTCTGATAAATACTATTGTGGAATCCGGTGGTTATTTCTCGGGCACAACATGCGGGGCATGCCTGGGAGGTTATATGGGGGTCCTTGGCCCTGATGAAGTGTGTATATCCTCCACAAACAGAAACTTCATAGGCAGAATGGGCGATAAAACATCACGGGTTTACCTGGCCAATCCGTCAATAGTAGCAGCATCAGCCATACTGGGAAGAATAGGAACACCGGAGGAGATATAAATGGTAACGACAATAAGTGGAAGGGCAATAGTATTAGGGGATAATGTGGACACGGATCAGATCATACCTGCCAAATACCTGAATACATCGGAGCCAGATAAACTGGCACCGCATTTCATGGAAAATGAATATCCTGATCTGGCGGGGTCTATAAAGAAAGGAGACATAATAGTGGCAGGCAAAAATTTTGGTTCCGGTTCCAGCAGGGAACATGCTGTTATTACTATAAAGGGGCTGGGCATTTCATGCATTATAGCCGAAAGCTTTGCAAGAATATTCTTCAGAAACGCCATCAATACAGGAATCCCTGTTATAGAAGCAAAGGTAACAGCAGACAATTTTGAAAAAATTACAGTAGACTTCAGCAACAGCAAGATAGTATATGGGGGAAAGGAGATCAAATTTAAGGAATATCCGGAGTTTTTAAAAAATATTATTGAAAGCAACGGGCTGGTGAATTATGTGAGGTCCGGAAAATGGTAGATATAGCTGTTATACCGGGGGATGGTGTTGGAAAGGAAATAATTCCCCAGGTATGTGAAATGCTGTACTCGGTGGACCAATCCCTTAACTTTGTTTATTATGATATATCGTCAAAGCGGTATCTCGATAAAGGAGTTACTGTTACAGATGAGGAAATAAATGACCTGAATGGTTATAAATCAATATTCTTCGGTGCCATCGGTGATTTTCGTGTCAAACCGGGAATAATGGAGCAGGGTGTTATACTCAAGCTCAGAAAGGAACTGGATCTATATATGAATATCAGGCCGGCCATTTCTTTCAGGGAGATCACAGGAAATGAAATTAACATAACCATACTGAGGGAAAATATGGAGGATTTCTATTCCGGTATTGCTGGAACGCTTCCAGGAACAAAAAAATTCAAAAAGCAGGATGATATTTATGATTATAATATTGACATTTCAGGAACTTCTGATAATACTATATATTATACTTTAGGCATGCTTTCTGAACGGAACTTAAACCGGTTTTTTAAAAAAGCCTTCGAAATTGCCGATTCGGATATCATTACTGTGACTGATAAAGCCAATGCAGTTGAAATGTATTCCCTCTGGAGGGATATAGCAGGCAGGTATTCCACCAAGATGGGAAAGAAGATAAATTTTGAATACGCCGACTCTCTTGCATATAATATTATCAAAAACCCATCAAAATATAGGTATATCATTGCACCCAATCTTTACGGAGATATAATATCCGATATGACCAGTTCTCTTGCTGGTGGACTGGGATATGCACCAAGCGGCAATATAGGAGATAAAACTTCTATGTTCGAGCCGGTGCATGGAA
>JAKAAE010000008.1 GCA_021797225.1 Thermoplasmata archaeon
TTTAAAGGAAATACTTGAAATGGAGTACATCTGGTATGTTAAACACAGGAATTATGATGTATCAATTGGAGAAATAATAGTTGCATACAACTGTATTGTAATGGCCAATAAAATAACCGGAATCTCAGGGAGGAAAATAATGTACATCGTGAGTTGACGTATGTTTGGACACCCTATTTAACAGTAGTTTATTTCCTGGGTGTAACGGCACTCTACGGCTATTCAATATGGCTTCCATCTATCATAAAATCATTCGCACACGTGCATGCAGCAGAAGCCAGTTTCCTGTCCGATATACCATACATTGTTGCAGCAATAGCACTGATATTTATCTTAAGGTATTCAGATAGGAAAGGGGATAGAAAACGCCTCACTGCAATTATATTCTTTATAGCATTCATAGGATTAACTCTGAGTGCTTTCACAATATCTAATGCAGTGGTATCCTTTATATTCTTTACAATATCTGCCATAGGAATATTTACATTTCTGCCGGTATTCTGGAATATACCACAGGAATCATTAACTCGAGAGAGTTCTGCCGCTTCTATTGGGCTTATAAACGGTCTCGGCAATCTCGGTGGTGTTGTTGGTCCAATAGTGGTAGGTGGTCTGGAGGTTGTAACGCATTCGTTTGTTGCAGGGGTTTACGGAATGGCTGTATTTGCAGGACTTGCCGGCGTTTTAGTATTGTTCGTAAAACATTCCAGGTAAGTTATATTTTTAAAAATTTAATTTCTATATTTTCTAAATATTGATATATATGGGCATATGTAAAAATATTTTTTATTGGGATTAGAATTAAATATAAATTCTCTATTGATATTTATGGCATACAATGCTTTAGACAATGCAAAGATGAATTCTTTGCATAAGAAGATTACAGCCCTGTCTGTGGGGGGAACATTTCTTGATGGCTACGATATTTCAATAATATCAGTTGCACTTATTGTTATGTCCAAATCTGCTTTTGATCTGAATACAGACTTTGGAAAGGCAATGATAGGTGCTTCGACTATAATAGGTATGCTCGTTGGGGCGATACTCTTCGGATACATCACCGATCTCTATGGAAGAAGAACTATGTATATGTATGATATGGTAATATTCATTATTCTGACCATAGCAACAGCTTTTTCGTGGAACTTCGCCTCCTTATTTACCATGAGGTTTATACTGGGACTCGGACTCGGTGCAGATTATGCAATCGGTACAACCATTATAAGTGAGTTCTCACCGGTTAAATACAGAGGAAAGTTACTGGTTACCAATGTACTGGCCTGGTTTGTAGGAGCCGCTGTGGCAGCAGGAACAGGGTACCTTCTGCTTTCTCTCGGACCTCAGTCATGGAGGTATATGTTTCTTTTAGGAATAATACCTGCAGCTATAATTCTGGTGCTCAGAAGAGATGTGCCAGAATCAGCAAGATGGCTTAACAACAAGGGAAAAAGCAAGGAAGCATCGGCGGTCGAGGTGGAACTCACAGGAACATCCGATAATCTCGCTGTCATAAAAAAAGATAATAAAAACCCATTAAAAGACCTCGTAAGCAAGAAATACATCAAAAGCCTTCTTTTCATTGGAATATTCTGGTTTACTTTCGATGCATCATTCTACGGTATCAGCATATTCAGTCCCACAATACTGGAGTTACTCGGTTTAAAAGCAAGACTGGCTGTTTTAGGTTCTGGTGTATTTGACGTCTTTGCCATACTGGGTAGCCTTACAGCCATTCTATTGATTGATAGAATAGGAAGAAAGGGCATTACCATTATAGGATTTGCCGGAATGGTTGTCTCCCTTGCTGCTTTAGGCATAGTTACCTATTATGTTCCAAATAAATCTGCATTTATAACGGACGGCGCACTCATATTTGCATTGTTCCTTATATTCTATATCACTGAGGCTATAGGGCCAGGATCTACAGATTTCGTATATCCTGTAGAGCTATTCCCCACCGAAGATCGTGCAACGGCCCAGGGATTCGGAACCTCTGTAAGTAGAATAGGGGCAATTCTCGGTATAACTACATTTCCCTTTATAGTTACTGCCTACGGTTTTAGTACCAGTCTATTCTTCTTCACTGCATTAGCAGTGATAGGACTTCTGGCAACTGTATTCCTGGGCACAGAGACAAAGGGAAAGACACTCGAGGAAATCAATACAGAAGAAGAACACACAGGAAATACTTCAAGCACAGGAGCAAAATAAATTATTTTTTAAATTTTTATTTTTAGGTTACCATACATAAGTGTAACACAATAAATTCTAATTTATAATTTTATAAGTGTTCAATAATTGAACTCTACGACATTTATTTTAATAATATTGTTATGCATTATCATGGATTTGTCAAATATCGAAAATGTTGATTATCTGATAATAATTATTTTTGTTTTATTTATAGCAGTAAGGCGATTGTATTCAGGGTTGAGGGGAAGAAAATTCAAGGAGTCCAGAATATATACTTTACCTGTAATATACGTCGTTTTGTTGCTCTTTTCATTAGACGGCCTTTATTCTAATTTAGAGTATATTATTCTTATACTAATATTAATATTACCGGGAATACTTCTGGGATTAAAACTGGGGAATAATATTGAATTCTTTAGCAGAAATGGTAGCCTTTACTATAAACGATCGCAGATAATCATGATATTCTGGATTGTCTCATTTATAGGCAGAATGTTACTATTTATGTTATATCCTTCTAATATACTCGCAGGTTTTATAATAGACTTACTATTATCATTCACCCTGGGGCTTATTATTGGAGAATCGATAAATCTTTACAATAAATATAAAGAGTTTCTTGATCCAGAAATTGGTATACAAGATTCCCTTTAATTTGTGATCTCGCATTTAGCCGGTATTTAGTGTGAGCTTTTTTATTAGCCATATTGAATAGCTATGCAGCCGGAATATCTACTGAATGGATACGCCTCAGGAATTAAAATCCATATTATATTTATTTGATGGCATGTTTTAAATATTAGGTTGTAATCAAATTATGATAATTATGTTACAACAATTTATTGACAGAACTCATGAATTGAAAGTACTTGAAACCAAATTCCAGGAAAACAGAAAACAGATGATAATTATTTACGGGAGGCGTCGAATAGGAAAAACTGAATTAATAAAAAAATTTGTTGAGAATAAAAGATATATATACCATTTATGTACACAGGACAGTATTACTAACAATGTTGATGAATTGAAGTTACAGTTTGCATCTATAACTGGAAAAGCCTATTTCGCTGACCTGCAAGCCGATTTTTATAACCTGTTTAAATATTTTATCAATGAAATCAAATCAGAAAAAACTATTATTGTACTTGATGAATTTCCTAATTTACTTGGATTGATGCCCGGTATTGTTTCGGTAATTCAAAAAATATACGATGAATTGATGGATAAATCATTGCTATATGTAGTATTATCAGGTTCGAGTATCAGCATGATGGAGGATGAGCTATTGAGTTATAGATCACCTTTATACGGTAGAAGAACCGGCAGTCTTGAGCTTTCAACTTTTGGAATTGCAGAGGCCAGACATTTTTATAATCACAATTTTGAGGAAGTGATCAAATTATACTCCATATTCGGCGGTATTCCGTTTTATCTTTCCCTTGTAGATAATAATATGAGTGTTGAGGACAACATAATAAGCAAGATAATGACAAAGGGTGAAATATTATATGAAGAACCGAAAATACTTCTCAAGGAAGAGTTTAGAGAACCACGTGTTTATGAACTTATTCTGAGATATATATCTATGGGTTATAACACTCATGGCAAACTGGAAAATGCTATACACATGGATAAGGGGAACATTTCCAGATACCTTGAAACACTTATTTCTATACGCCTAGTTGATTATGTACTCCCCATGAACATGAGACGCAGGGGCCTGTATGAGATAAAGGACTATTTTCTGAACTTTTATTATATGTTTGTTTATCCGAATTTATCAGTGCTCGAGTTAGGTCAAACAGACAGTATAATGAGGTTAATCAAAAATGATTTGAATAATTATTACGGGCATGCCTTTGAAAAAATAGTTATTGAGATGATAAGATCTGGCATTATAAAACTCCCATTTATCCCTACAAATGTTAAAAGATTCTGGAAAAAGGATGTTGAAATAGATGCAGTTGCTGTTAATGAGGAGACCAGAGACATTTGCTTTATAGAATGCAAATTTTCAGATAATGTAGACGGTATTCAGATCTATCACGACTTAAAATATAAGTCCTTATCCGTTGATTTTAGAGCCGATAAAGAATATTATATGGTAATTGCAAAGTCTTTCAGGACCAGAAGTGATGATTCAATTAATCTTGATTTTCAGGAACTGGATAAACTTACCCCAAAAATTGATAAATAAAAATTCGTATTCTCTTTTCATTTATGTTGCCTCCTGCTCCAGGAGCGGGATATGGCTTAAATAAGAATCTATAGTACAATGTCCTGAAAAGGCAGTATTATATCATCCTCTTTACGTGCTTCGAGAATTCCAAGTGTCTCGTTTGTCAGATGGATCGGTACAAGTTTTTTCGCATGGCTTTCCCTGAACCCCCTCATTGCAGAGGAGTATGTAGAGTGTTTCCAGAATTCTGCTATTTTGTAATCATTATCAGGGTAAGTCATCTCATGGAAAAACAGGTCCGCATCTTCACCAACTTTTGCTATATTTTCATTATATGCAGTATCTCCTGTATATGCAATAATATGACCCTGGTATTCAATTCTGTACATATTATCCGGAATAGCATGGTATCCATGAAATGTTTCGATATAATCGTGCTCACTCTTCTCTATGAATTTTGCCTTAAGTTCATAAACTTCTCTACCATCATTGATTTCCACATAATTGGCTGTTACCCTGAATTTTTCATTTTCCGGTGTGTTATAAAGCTGTAGTATTCTTTGGGTATTCTTTTTTATTCCGGGAGGGCCCATAATTATCAACTCATCTTTTATATCCCTGGAACCTCTGTACCAGAGAATTTCGGCGAGTCCGCCGTAGTGGTCAAGATGCATATGGGTAATCAGGATCTTGTCCAGTTTACCAGGGTCTATTCCAGACTCCAGCATGGACTCAATTGTATGTGGACCGCAATCGAGCAATATCTGCTTATCAATAATCATTGATACATTTCTTCTTCCGGCCTCCAGATGCGAGGACCAGTTTCCCATAAATTTTATTTCCATTTATTCACCGTTTATGTTATAAAAATTACGCAGCAATAGTTAATGATTTCCAATATACCTAATATATAACTATATACTATATATAAATTCAGTATAATAGATAGTTTTAAAATCAAATCATTGTTCTATATATTTTATCATATCAGCGGAGATTCCAGTCTCTTTCATATAAGTGTCTACACCGGAGGCATTTATAATTTCAAGAGCTGTTTTTATGTCATTTTTAGCCACCTCCGGTTCAAGATTTTTCCATAGTGGAAATACGAGTTTTTCTTCCTGGGAATTGTGAAATGTAAGGGTTTGATAGAAGAGTGGAATTCTCTGTTCGTACAGGGGGTTTTCTCCTGATTTCCATTTTATCAGATTACTGTACAGTTTATCCAGAAGTTTATGATCGGCAATCAGGCTGTCTATTGTCTTTTTAGTTTCACTGTTACCCAGTAATACCAGTTCGGGAAATACTACTTTTTCCTCTATGCCTACATGTATGTCCATGAGAAATATTCTGAACTCCATCATATTAATAATTTCACGGTCTTCAGATTTAATTCTCAGAGCAGAATGGTCTATCATCAGCAACTCTACAGCATCCATAGAAAGAAATATCATAAAAGCATATTAAAGCTATTATAAGCTCATTATCCTGCATAATGTATTTTGTTCATATTGGCAAAATAGAAAAATATAATTTACCCCACCATAAATTGATTTATCACATAATATTATTATTCTGTAGTGCTGGTAACGCCAGAAACTATTTAGTACAGGCAATAATATTATTTCATGAATTTTAAGGAATTCGGAAACACCGGAAAAAAATTGTCAGCTTTGGGAATAGGCACTTGGGATATAGGTAATAATATAAATGAAAATGTGGAGTCAATAAAATTTGCTATAGACAGTGGAATTAATTTTATTGACACAGCAGAAATGTATGGGACCGAGCCCGTGGTTGCCAGAGCTATAAAGGGATATGACAGATCAGGCCTTTTCATTGCAACCAAGGTATGGCCAGATCATTTCAGCCATGATGCTGTTATAAAATCATGTAATGATAGCCTCAAAAAACTGGAAACCGATTATATAGACCTGTACCAGCTACACTGGCCCAGTAAAACCATTCCCATTGGCGAAACCATGAAAGCTATGGAGGAGCTGAAGGAGCAGGGTAAGATACGCTATATCGGTATAAGTAATTTTTCTGTAGACCAGACTAAGGAAGCAATGGAAAGTATGAATAAATATGAGATCGCATCAAACCAGGTTGAATACAGTATGGTTACCAGGGATATAGAGTGTTCCGGTCTTTATGATTTCTGCAGGAATAATAAAATTGCTGTGATTGCCTACAGTCCATTATCACACGGAAAAATATTCTCTAAAAAGAAAATGATAGAGGAACTGTCCAAAATTGGTGCACATTATGGTGCTACAGCCTCGCAGATGGCTCTGGCATGGTTAATGAATAAGGAAAATGTGTTTCCAATTCCAAAGGCAACTAACGGGACCCACATGAAAGAAAATATAGGCAGTACAGAAATAATGATAAACCCAGAGGACAAGAAAAAAATGGATGCAATGGAGGGAAAATACTATGAGGATTCAATAGCTTCCAGGCACACTTCAAACTGACATATACTCTTTAATTAATGTTAGCAGTGGATACGCCATCAACATATACTTCCGGGCAGCACAAACTGACATATCCTCTTTAATTATTGTTAGCAAAGATATAATTGTTCTCGGCTTATTTTAACTCCTAAGGGTTATCCCATTAGGTTAGATATGTTAGGATGCCTGTTCAATAGAAAAGCATAACTAATAAAAAGCCTTACAATTATTTATGAGAATTCTGGTTGTGGGTGTGAATAACTTCGGACAGATCCATCTGTCTGCAATAAAAAATATGGATATCAGTATAGTTGAGAGAAAATCCGAGATCATCGAAAAATCCCGGGAAAAATTCAAAATAAGTTCAGTGTACAGCAGCTATGATGAGGCGCTTAATGATAGGTTCGATATTGTTGATTTAATTGTACCTCATTACCTTCACCGGGAAATGGCTATGAAGGCCATGGAAATGGGTAGCAATGTTCTCCTTGAGAAACCTATTGCCACGTCTATAAAAGACGCTGAGGATCTGATAACTGCTTCCAGAAAATTTAATGTAAAATTCATGGTTACAGATCAGTACTATTTTGATCCATCTGTAAGAGAGGCCGTGAGAATAATTAAAAACGGTGAAATCGGCAAACCCGTATCTATTGTTGTTAGGGATCAGAGATATTACACAAACAAGGGTTGGAGAGCAAACAGTAAGGATATGGGTGGAGGATCGCTTATAGACGGTGGAATCCATTTCATTGATACTCTTCTGAACTTCGGTGGTGATTATGACAGTATAGATGGAATTAGCCGGCATGGTGGTTCTGCCCTTCAAGGTGAAGACACAACCACTGCAATGTTTAGATTCAAGAACGGAAGTACAGGACTATTTTTCTATACATGGGCATACCGTAATCCGCCCGTACTGCCTGCCTTTGAGGTAATCGGTGACAATGGCTCTCTATACGAGGACCCTGCATCCAGGACAGAATGGGGGATTGATACTGCTAACAGAACTGTTTATGGCGATCTGATTCTCAATGGCAAGAAACTCAATATTAAAAAATACGATGTATATGAAAAAGAAATAGGGGAATTTGTAAAGAGCGTGAAAAATGATACTGCTGTTCCCTTTCCTCCAGAAATAGCTCTCAGGGATCTAAAAGCTATACTGGAGATATATGGTATGTCATGAAAGGCAATTAAATATTATTTTTACTGTTGGGAATATAAAATATCCAGCTTCATGATATAAACCAGTAAAAGGTGCTAAATGTCAGGCATAATTTCGCCATAAAATTTCCATAAACTGGCTTTAATAATTAAAAATAGTTTACTATTCGGTACAATAAGTAATGTAGTTTAAATGATGCTGTCCATATGTAAATTTCAAAAAGCTTAAATAGTATTTATTATATTATATATTATGCAGCAATCAGATTTTTACGGAGAAATAAAGAGGGTTGTAAAGGGACATGAAGCTACTGACAATGACTTCATCAACAGATTCGCCAGAGGAGAAATATCTGATGATGAGTTCATAAGATTTTCAATTGAATTCTACCATTTTACACGGGAGTGGCCAGAAATACTTGCAAAATTGCTTGTAAGTACTGAGAATGAGAACGATGCGTACGAGCTTACAGGAATACTGGTATCTGAGCTCGGTAGCGAGGATCCTGCGAAAAGGCATGAGCTTTTATACAGAAGATATTTAAGATCAATCGGTCTTAAACCCGAGGATTTGGTGAAACGGAAACAGCTACAGACCACAAAGGCATGGCTTGACGGAATGAGAGACTACTTTTCATCGGATCACGCAAATGCCTTAGGCGCAGAATTTGCCCTTGAGAATATGGCTATACCTATGTGGGATAAATTGCTACCCGGATTGAAGATAATGAAAGAAAGGAAATACAGGGATATGGATATGCTGTACTTTACCTTCCATAGGGATATAGAATCCAAGCATGAAGATGCCATGGAGAACGTTATAGGAATACACAGCAATGATCAGAAGGATAAATTTATAGAGAGTGCAAAGGGAATACTTGAACTGGAAAAGAATTTCTGGCTCGGTCTTTCGGATAAGAAATAAATGCATTAAAAATTTTATAACTAATTTTTTTCACGATTTCCATGAATATTGGTAATTTTTATCCTTTATTGATTCTGCCTTTTCAGTGGGAAGTAACCATTTATACGATTCGACCATGATAGCAACCTCATCGGTCTTTTCTGCGCCTATACTATTCTCCACAACTCCTGGCTGCGGTCCGTGAATCATTCCGTGAACATGCATTGTAATTGATTTTTCTCCTATGCCCTTCCTGCTCATGAAATTCCCAGACGAATAGAATATGAGTTCGTCCGAATCTATATTGTTGTGGTAATACGGGATGGGAATAGCCCTTTCATGGAAATCAAATAGCCTGGGAAGGAATGCGCCGATCATGAAATGCTTTGACTCAAATACAGTATGTACCGGAGGTGGCATGTGTAGTTTTCCTACAATCGGTGCAAATTTATCAATGTTGATGGAAAACGGGTAAAGATAACCATCGTAACCTTCCAGATCAAAAACTGGATTATTTCTCACAGTATTAAGATAATAATTACCATAATCGACCCTTATATTGTATTCACCTTTATTATTTTCAGGCTCTACAAATTCAGGTATCTGTATATCCCTGGAATAGTACGGCATGCCTTCTTTCAACTGTCCATATTTATTCATATAATGATCTGGAATCTCAATGTGATCTGTTGAAATAGTAAAAAAGAAAAATGACCTTTCATTCATTATTGCTCTGTAGGTTGTACCCTTAGGAATATATATAAAGTCTCCTGCCCTGAATTTGAGTATTCCGAAAGGCGATAGAATTGCACCGGAACCAGAATGTACAAAGAAAACCTCATCATAAAGCGCATTCCTGAAATACTCATCAGTATTCGCATCAGTATCTATGATGCCGGTTCTGATTGAATTATTGAAGAATAGAACCTGCCTACCAGTATAAAAATTATCCAGCTTGCCCAGTTCTCCTGTACGGAGATGTCTGTGCTCAACTAAATCCACTGGCGATAATTTCTCACGGTATTGAACATCTGTAGTTTCAACTTCTGCAGGATCAAACCTATGGTATAGCAAAGAATATCGCCCGTCGAAAGCATCCAGACCAAACAGTTCTTCTTTTTCTATGTGATTTCTATCATCGTATGTATGCCTCTGTTCAGGCACCTTTCCCATTTTTACATAGTAAACCATTCACACCACCCTGTTTACAAGTGTCCCCAGCTGTGGGGATTCAAACCAGACCTCATCGCCGGCTTTAAGCCAGGGATATTTGCCAAGCTCAAGAATGCAACCTGTCCCGAATGTACCGCTTCCAATTACATCGCCAGGAAGCAGCGGAACCGATTCAGAAGCCCGTTCAAGCATTGAATCAAAACTGAAATATATGTTTTTTAAATTATTCTGAGAATAGAGTTTGCCGTTCACATAGCCCTTCATTTCTATATTTATCTTTCCATCTTCCCCATCAGCGAGAATTTCATCCCTGGTCACAAGAAACGGTCCGAACGATGTTGCATAGTCCTTTCCCTTTGCAGGTCCCAGCATAATTTTCATCTCTTCTTTTTGAATGTCACGGAGACTCCAGTCATTCATGATTATAAATCCAAAGATCGAATCCATGCAGTTTTTATGGCAATCCTCAACCTTTTTACCTATAACTGCTGCGACCTCCATTTCATAATCAAAAGCCCTGCTCTTATCCGGATATTTGATATCATATCCGGAGGGGTATATATTAGGTGTACATGAAAAGTAAAATACAGGGAACTTATACCATTCCTGAATCATTTCAAGCCCCTTATTTTTTCTCGCATTCTTTACATGATCCTCAAATGAGTAAAAATCCCGAACTGATCGCATTCCAGGTATTGGTACTCCATATTTTATGTTCCCTGGTTTCACTTCAGATCTTTCTTCTGGCCTCAGTTTAATTATATCATTATATAGACTGTAAAATCTTTTTTCAAGTTCTTTTTCATCAATCCCCAACATGGATGCAATACTGAAATACCTTTTATTGCTATAAATACAGTAAATAGGTTTATTTGAAAGCTCAAGCAAGCAGATTCTCATAAATTACCTCTCTGAGCCTGTTCCCTTTCTATAGATTCAAACAGCGCCTTAAAGTTTCCTGCACCGAAGGATTTTGCGCCCTTTCTCTCTATAATTTCAAAGAATACAGTGGGCCTGTCAGTCAGTGGTTTTGTGAAGATCTGGAGTAAATAGCCATCCTCGTCACGATCTACCAGAATATTGAGTGCTTTCAACTTTTCTATATCCTCGTCAACGTCTCCCACCCTTTCGGTTAGGTTATCATAATATGATGCAGGTGTATCCAGAAATTGTATTCCGTTCTCTTTAAGTCTGGAAACAGTATCAATAATATTGTCGGTCTTGAGAGCTATATGCTGTACGCCCTGGGAATTGTAGTAGTCCAGATATTCTTCAATCTGCGATTTTTTTAATCCCTTTGCAGGCTCATTCAGGGGAAATACTATATTATCATTGTATTTTACAACCTTTGACCTCAGTGCGGAATAGTCTGTACGTATCATTTTATCATCAAAGGTTATCAGCTGGCTAAAATTCATATTTTTAATATAATAATTCACCCACCGGTCCATCTCCCCCTCATAAACATTACCAACTACATGATCTACCTTGTAAATACCTGTGTCCTTTGCCTCTGATTCCATTTCAGCATATCCAGGTAAGAAACCCTTATAATCGCCCCTCTCAATAAGAGTGTGCAATGTATCTCCATAGGTCTTTGTTACCGCCTTCCTTATCTTACCATTTTCATCCTTCTCTTCCGTAATCGCAGAGACCTTTACATTTTTTGATTCCAGATGTTTTTTTGTAAAATCCAGATCATCAACCTCGAGGGAAATATCCCTGACACCGTCTCCGTGAGCTACTATTGATTTATTTATATCTGAATCTGCATTAAGTGAACTTGTAAAAACAAGATTTATATCTCCCCTATTAAGCAGGAAAGAGGAGTTTTCCCTGTTTCCTGTTTCAAGCCCTGAATACGCTTTCAAATTCAATCCGAGTCCGTTTTCCATAAAGTATGACCACGTTTTTGCACTGCTTACATAGAATTCTATATGGTTTATTTTTTTAAACAGTTCATCATTACCGTACATATTAACATATTTACATTTCTTTATATTAACCTATCGTTAATTTTAAATGCATGTTATTCTCTCGCATAGCAGGAAAATGTGGGGAAGATATTTATACATAATTATATTGAAGCATTATGAGCCTGGAGGAACAACCCCTGTGGGTACCGGATGAAAATTATAAAAAAGATTCTGCTATGTACCGTTTTATACAGTATATAAATAACCGGTATAACCTTAATTTCAAAAGCTACAATGAATTGTGGCAGTGGTCAATAAATAGTATGGAGGATTTCTGGGTTTCCCTTTCCAAGTTTTATGACCTAAATATAGAGAATTATCAGTATATCCATAGAGGGGAAAACGTTAACAGCACATGGTTCGAAGGGTCACAGTTAAACTATGCGAATTACGTTTATAGAAATAGAAATTTAGATAAGACAGCCATAATTCAGTATAATGAAAATGGTGTTGAGCTGCGCATATCATATAGAGACCTCTGGAAAAAGGTATCCTCCATGGCATATTACCTTGAAAATAATGGTATAGGAAAAGGAGACAGGGTATGTGCCTATATAGCCAACATTCCAGAGGCGGTAATTTTATTTCTGGCATCAGCATCAGTGGGTGCAATATGGTCGTCATGTTCCCCTGATTTCGGTGTAAAAGGTGTAATAGAAAGATTTTCTCAAATTGATCCTTCTGTATTTATTGTATCACCAGAATATTCCTATAACGGCAAAAAATATGAGAGAATTCAAAATGCATCTGAAATTTTGAAAAATTTGCCAAACGTAAAGCTGGCCATTTCCACAGGTGATATAAAAATAGATCAGTTCATAAATTTCAAGGATATACCGGTAAATACCATGGAACTTACCCCTATAAATGTTAATTTTTCTCATCCATTATGGATACTCTACTCGTCAGGAACCACGGGAAAACCCAAAGCCATAGTTCACGGGCATGGAGGTATTATACTGGAGCATTTCAAGGTTCTCGGCTTGCATATGGGGATATCAGAAAATAGTGTATTTATATGGGCAACCACCACAGGCTGGATGATGTGGAATATACTTGTCAGTGGTCTTTTAATGGGCTCTACGATAGTTATGTATGATGGGAGTGTCAGTTATCCTGATATATCTATTCTATGGAAAATAACAGAAAAATTCAAAATTACCCATCTGGGTATAAGTGCAGCATACATAGAATCATTGATGAAACTGAATTATTATCCGGCAGAAATTTATGAATTAAATGGCCTTGAGTTTATCGGTTCCACTGGAAGTCCCCTGTCGAAGGAAGCTTTTCAATTTGTTTATAGCCGGGTAAAGAAAAATCTCTGGCTTTCCTCACTGAGCGGTGGAACCGACCTGTGCTCTGCCATATGCCTGGGTTCGCCCATCCTTCCGGTATATCCTGGAAAAATTCAGTGCAGGGGACTCGGCGCAGGTGTAGAATCGCTGGACGAAAGTGGAAAACCGGTTATAGGGAGAAAAGGGGAACTGGCAATCATGAAAGCAATGCCCAATATGCCTGTTTTCTTCTGGAACGACACTGGAAAGGAAAGGTACTATAAAAGTTATTACGACTTTTTTCCAGGAATCTGGAGGCACGGGGATTTTATATCAATATTCAGGGATGGCAGCATAATTATTTACGGAAGATCAGATGCAGTACTTAACCGGAACGGAATCAGGATAGGAACAGGAGAGATTTACTCCGCCGTTGAGGCTATCGATTTTGTAGAGAATTCAATCGTAATTGGCTATAAAAACAGCCATAATCAATATATAATAGCTTTATTTGTAGAGCTTAAGGACACGTTAACTCTGGATAATGAAAGGGAAAGAACAATACAGAAACGCATAAGGGAGGATCTATCTCCAAGGCATGTGCCGGATATTATACTGCAAGTGCCGGAAATCCCAGAAACGCTTAATGGAAAGAAGATAGAAGTTCCATTAACGAGGATAATGGAGGGAGAATTCATAAACTCAGTGATAAATAGGGAATCACTGAGAAACTCTTCTGTTCTGGATTATTTCCTAACGCTAAGAGAACAATTGAGATGATTAACTAACCGCCACTCTTTTATATTCTATAATTATTTATAATAATGGAAAACAATAGACCTGGCAAAGAAAAAATGTATAACACAAGTTCTGATCTTTCTTCCAGTTTTGGTCCTGAAGATCAGAGGGGAAATCTGAATTATATTGATAGTAAAAAAGTGCTGGATGCCCTGAAAATACCTGAGAAAGGAAAATTATACAGGATGTCTCATTCTGTATTTAACGGTATGGCGGACCGGGAAACACATGGACCCTATTTCTTTGGTATAATGCTCAGGCCCTGTGATAATGGCTTTACCGGGAAATATGAAAACCGGTATGGTCCATCCCTCGGAAGATTAGAAATGTGCGACCATACGGCAACCCATATTGATGCGCTGTCTCACATGGCATATGACGGTAAATTCTTTAACAATATTCCTGTCAAGAACATTATCTCCAATACAGGGTATTCTAAACTGGGAATAGAAAATGTGGGGCCTATAGTTACCAGAGGGATAATGGTTGATGCTGCAGGATATAGTGGAACAGATTTACTGGAAGGCGGAACCCCTATAGAAGTTCCAGAAGTACTGAACTTTCTGAAGGATAATAACATAATACCGGAAAAGGGAGATGCGATGTTTTTTCATACAGGCGCCTCAGTTCTATTCTCGCAGCCTGATAAATATGATAAATTTTACGATTCATCACCCGGAATTGGATTCCACCTGGCTAAATACCTGAAGGAAAACGGTATATCAGTGACAGGAAGCGATACCCCATCATCTGAGGTTGTTCCACCTGAAGCCAGAAATACCCGGCTCCCTGTTCATCAATTCCTGATTGCAGGTGCAGGAATACACATTATAGATAATCTCAGCCTTCACAGGATGGCGAAAGATAAAGTCTATGAATTCATGTTTATATGTTCTCCAATACCGTTCCACGGCGCCACAGCTTCGCCTGTTTCACCAGTTGCTATAATTTAGTATTATTATAACTATTTATTTTTCTCAATCAGATTGTCCAATAATTTTTATAGTAAGATTTTTAATGCATATTGAAGATAACATTACCTTTATTTGCAACTCATAAATTCAGTGACCCTGCAAGAAGTTTATACACCTGTAATTATTATTTTATGAATCTGAAGAGCCGATCGTATCTGTTTTTCCTTTCAGTGTATTCCAGATTTTTCAGTATATATTTCAATGTGCTGAACCTGTTCGGTATTACCGAAAGAACGTAATCCATTTCTTCGGCACTGATAAGGCGGAAAGCCTTGATTTCCACCATATAGATTGCAAGCCCGAGCAGAATGTAAATAAATATGTTCAGCATGCTGTAAGGAAACATTCCCTGTATCACAAATATTGCACCGAACATTATAAGGGAAGATAGCCATATTCTTATAACTCTCGGTATATCATAGTTATTCACACCGAATTTCCTTGCGTAGTAATAAACGATTGCAAAATTAACCGCATTCATGGATGAGTATGCTATGGCTGCACCAATTATATTGAACATGGGTATAAGCACTACGGATAAAACTACATTGGAGGAAAGGGAGAGGGCGGATGAGTAAACGAAAATCTTTGTTTTTCTGATGCTTGAAATACCGGATGATAGAACAACGGACCCTATGAAGAATGAGGTAATGAACATGATAATCATCAACGGTATGTATGCAATTGTATATTGGGTACCTGCAAATTCATATAATATAATTCTGGACAGTGCTGCAATGCCCAGTGCTGCCGGGATGTATATAAGAGAAACTATATTTAGAAGTATTTTTATGCTGCTTCTGAAACCTTCCTTATTATCCAGGGAAAAGAATGTGGATAATTTTGGAATCAGTAGATTAGATACAGGAACCACAAGAAATGTGGCCGCGGATGCAATAATCAATGCGAAGTTGTATATTCCCAAGTATGATAAATTAATAAAGTATGAAACAACTATCCTGTCAATATAAGTGGCACTGGTTCCCATTATGGATGATAAAAACAGGGGAACAGAATAATAGATCAAATTACGGTAAGGCTCCTTTGCTGCGTTCTGTGTAAGATTTCCAAGTCTGTTATAGGCATGGTAAACAAAAATAAAGAATAATATTGCGCTTAAAACGTTTATTGAAGCAAGGCCTGCTATGAGATAAACGGCTTTTCCTGTTAAAAATAACATGGAAAGGGGGAAGAAATATGTGAATATGTTGATAAATATATAAATTAAAGAATATTTTTTATACTGGTTAAGACCCAGAAGCATGGAACCCAGTATATTTATCATTACAGATCCAGCTATTGCTATGCCTATGAGTTTTATAGAAAGTATGTACGCAGTGCTGTGGAAAAACAATAATGCTATTTCCCCTGAGGCAAAATACATGAAGGCAAATGCGGAGAGCGCAAGGATAATTGCAAAGGCCATGGTCTGTTTCATCAGTTTCATAATTGCTTTATGATTTTCCCTGACGAGATGATATGAAATATAATGCTGTATTCCATTGGAAAGACCGAAAACAAAGACAACAGCCATAATGTTCATAATGGCATACAGCAACGATATAGAACCTACGATGTTTACCGGTAAAATATGGGCAATGAAAAAATAAAATAGACTTGACGATATAAACATGGACGCCACAGCCGAATACTGAAATGTTATTCCGGAACTGAATGATTCAGTAATGCTACTCAATAAAAGGTTATATAAATTCACGATAAAAACTTATCCATTATTAATTAATAATAGACAATATTTTAAAATATTCGTTAAACCTGAAATATTTTGCCATTAATCAGTACAGTCACTGTTTTTTCATCTATATTTATCCTCCAAAAATTTATTTTCAATTATTTTCTTACCTTTTTAGTAAAATAAATATATAAATAGATACTGACCAATTAAATGCATTCCGGCGGAAAATCATTTTCAATTCAACTGCGCAATATTAAAGATAGTATAACATATGGCAAACTGGTTGTATTTATTGCTGCGCTTTTCTCGATTATATTTTCATTTTACTCAATATTAAAGGCATATACAATTAATGCTTACGGATGGGACCTTGGATTGTATTCCCAGGCATTTTATTCAACCCTTCACGGTAAGTTATTTTACACTAACCTAGCAGGCGGGAGTTATTTAGCCGAGCACTTCTCACCCTTTATGTTTGCGATTCTTCCATTATTTTATCTGTATCCAAGTCCCTATATCCTGCTTGTTCTGCAATCTATATTCATAAGCTTTGCCTCTATTCCCCTATATTATCTTTCATTGAAAATTTTCTCTAAATACAGATTCAATAATAGAAAGCCTGAATTTTATGCCTTCATAATTTCTATTGCCTTCATTCTTTCTCCATTAACTGAAAGCCCGGTATACTTCGATTTTCATATTATGATATTTTTACCATTTTTCTATTTCATGGCTGTTTACTTCTATTTAGAAAAAAGAATATTTTTGAATATACTATTTCTTGCCCTAATAGTCAGCCTTCATTCATCATTTATTTTTATAGTTATTATGACCATCCTAATGGAGTTAATTCTTTTTTTAAGGAATAATTCTGTGGATAGAAAAAATATTAAAAAATTATACCTATTTTCATCCGCCGGTATTATAATTCTTTTAATTTATTATGTTTTGGCCGCATTAATAAAGGGTAATATTAGTAATTCTTCAAGTATACCAGTGTTTGTCAGCGGGCAGTCCGGTTCAGCATCAAGAAATCTGGAAGGACTGCTGATAACCATGATTTACCATCCGGTAAAATTTCTTAATTTTATTGTCTCCAATTATGAGATAAAGATATTATTCCTAGTTCTGGCATTTATGTCTCTTGATTTCATCTCCTTTGATTTTCCCATTGGACTTTTACCGGCTATACCTTACTTAGCCTATGCAATGACCTCATCATATATACCTTATTATTTCATGGGATATCAGTATTCCATGATGTTTATTCCCTTTGTTTTTGTAGCAGGCATATTTGGAATAGAGAAACTAATGATCTCAAAATCAACCAGTAGTAAGCTAAAAAAGCACAAATTTAAGAATTTGAGAAATACATTTATAGCTATCACTGCATTTGCCATTGCATCTTTTATTGTTATATCACCAATATCACCTATTTCTGTTGAACCTTCTTCTATACATTCTATATATAGTGATTCAACAGGTTACAGAGAAATGGAGAACCATTTCATCTATTCTATTGCGGGAAATATTGATATGAACGCATCGCTGGTAACTGGTAATAGTCTTTATCCATTATTCTATAAAGATTTGAATGCGACGGCATTTCCATACGGGAATATATCAATAGATACCCATTATAAATATATAATCGCAAATTTCAACGATGATCAGACGTATTTAAAAGACGGAAATAATATTTCCCTATCATATCTAGCAATGAAAGATATGAACGATGGATCATACAGCATATTTGCAGAAGGGTATGGAATTATAGCACTGGAATACAATTATAAGGGCAACCCAGTCCTGCAAGCACCATTTTCCATGAATTATTCAAATACAAAATTTAATACCACAGATAATACAGTATATGGTCCATTTCCAGATAAAGGAATTTCCGAATACCAGAAATTGAAACTGGAAGGAGATAATATATATATGGGTAACAGCACATATCTACTTCCCGGAAATTACACATTTTCTTTTCAATTCAACACAACCCGCAGCATTCCTGATATGAACATAACAGTGTATAGCAATTATGGAAAAAATATAATAACGTACATGAATAATTCTTCCGAAATTATTTCGGGGGATACAGTAACAGTACATATAACCATTGATAAAATTTATACAGGAGTTTTATATAAAATAAATAATATGGTTTCAGGCATGGTACTGTATAGAATGTCCATATTTCGTTCGGATCAATGAGATATATTTTATTTCAGGGAGGCCAGCGAATAGTTTTCATCAATTATTTCTGTAAGAATTTTATTAAATTCTTTAAATCCATTGTATTAATTACATAGTTTCCGGTAAGCCATCCCCTTCTAGCGGTGCCCACTCCGAGTTCCATGTTATCATATCCATATATACTATGGGAATCGGTGTTCACAGAATAATAAACCCCATATTTGGAAGTTTTTAGAATGTTTTCATCGTTTAGATCCAGGCGTTGCGGCGAGGCGTTTATTTCCATGGCAGTTTTATATTTATAGCAGTATTTTGCAACCTCATCCAGGTCAATTTGAAATGGCTGCCTTTCATTTATTAACCTGCCTGTTGGATGACCCAGAATGTTTATCATATTCGTCTTGACTGCAGTTATAACTCTATCGGTCATATCACCTGTACTCATGTTAGTATCCATATGTACAGAGGCTATAACCACATCCATGGCCTTTAATGTATTTTTATCCAGATCTAAACTTCCATCCTTCAGTATATCAACCTCGGCTCCCTTTAAAATTTTTATATTGTACTTATCATTCAAACTGTCTATTTTCCTGAAATATTCCATAAACTGGCTATCATCCATCCCATTGGCTATTTTTAATCTTTTTGAATGATTTGTAATGGCTATATACTCATAATGCTTTTTTATTGCGGCGGCCACCATCTCGTCAGTGGTATTCATTCCATCACTTTCCTTTGTATGCAGATGCAGGTCACCCCTTATATCGGATAATTCAAGCAATGACGGAATTTTATGTGATAATGCAAGTTCTATTTCCCCACGATCTTCACGCATTTCAGGTGGAACATAATCCATACCCAGCTCTGTATATATAGCCTGCTCGTTTTTGCCTTCCATTATATTTTTATCACCGTAATATAATCCGTATTCATTTAGCTTATAATTATGATCAATTGCAATCTTACGTACCTTTATGTTATGATCCTTGCTACCTGTGAAATATTGCAACGCTGAACCGAAGCTTCCTGGTTTTATCACCCGTAAATCACATGTGGTTCCTATATCAAGGAGCACGGTAGTTTTTGATTCACCCCTGACAACTATGGATTTTACGCCTCCGTACTCTGTGAATAAATCCATTACCTTTTCCGGCTGTTCAGATATAACAAGTATATCAATATCTCCAACCGTTTCCCTCATTCTTCTAGTTGATCCGGCTATCTCACACGTGGATACTATGTTTTTAGATAATAGATATGATACAATCTTTCTGGCTTCATTTAATCCAGTACTCAGTAAAATTCTAGATCCTGTAGCAGATATCATTGATATGTTTTTCAGGATAAGGGCCTCGCTTTTTTCTCCAAACCCGGGGATATCCCTTATTTTATGTTCCTCTGCGGCTTTTTTCAGGTCAGCAATATTTTTTATTCCAAGCCTATCATATAGAATCATTGCCTTTTTAGGCCCAAATCCCTCCATGCCTGAAAATTCATTGAAATCCACCGGGAATCTGCGTTTTAAATCCTCATATTTAGCAATTTTTCCGGTTGTCAGGTATTCTTCAATGTGTTCTGCTAATCCCCGTCCGATCCCCGGGATCTCCATTAATCCCTTTATCCCCTTCTTTTCATAGATTTCTGAAATGTCATCCTGCATTGATTCTATTGACCGTGCAGCCCTCTGATAGGCAAGTGCCTCAAAACGTGCTTTTTCATCAGTGCTCAGCATATAATACATTTCATTGAATATGCGGGATAGTTCCACATTCTTCATGATTGATAAACGGGTATAAAGATAAAAAGATATTGCATAAGTTCACTGTTACTAAATCAGGAAAACCTCTCATGATTGATTGAGATCTAAGGTCCTTTTGATTCCTAGCATGACAGCGTAGTTGCTGATTATGCCGATTGACAGGAGCAACTGAATGTATGGCATGAATTCACCATAAAAATTACTGGATTTGAATATAATGAATCCGGTTCCTGTTAATATTGTTATTATTATCAGTACAGTATTTACTGTTGCGAGATGTTTCAATCTGGGTATGCTTTTGACCATGAGATAGGAAACTGCAGCCATAATGAGAAGCAATATTCCGGTAAATATATGGAAAACCAAGACCGGTGAATTTATGGCATCATATATTTGGGATAGGTAAAATCCTGTCATAATCTGCAAAAGTGTTATTCCGGACGTTGCCCAAAGAATTTTTTCCATACTATTCAAATATGTCCCTCTTATCCATATTTCCCTATTTATACTCGTTAAAAAAATTTATTGTTTCCCTGTATTGCTGGATCATATGTTCCTTTTCTCTGAAACCATGCCCCTCCCTGGGATAAACCAGGAGTCTGACAGGCCTGCCCTTTTCCTTGAGGAATCTATAAAACTCGTAATACTGCCCGATGGGCACATACGGGTCCTCAACGCCATGCATTAGAAGTACCGGAGTTTTTACATCGTGGTCCATTCTTATGGCAGAGAACCTATCGTAAAGATTAAAATTATAAGGGTCATCATTCATATGTATCCTATCCCAGTTATACAGATTAGATACTCCGTGGAAACTTACCCAGTCCGAAATTCCATATAAGGATACAGAGGCCTTAAATATATCTGATTTCATGATAGCAAGTGCGGACATATAACCCCCGTAGGATCCACCTGTTATGTACATCCTGTCCGTATCCACCAATCCGGAAGCTTTGAGATATTCTATTCCGGAAATGATATCCTGGAAATCCATCCCGCCGAGATCGCCCCTGTTGGATTCTGCATATTTTCTCCCCATACCAATGCTGCCACGGTAATTAGGAAGAAAAACCGAGAATCCGGCACCTGAATATAGAGTGGTTCTATCCATGAAAGCTGAGTATGAAAACGACGTTGGTCCACCGTGGATATACACGATCAATGGATTTTTCCTGTTCTCGCATCTGACGAATCCGTAAATAGTTTTCCCATCGGTGGATTTCCACTCAATTCTCCTGGATGGATAAGCCTTCAATTTCTGGAGTTCGCTGTTTATTGATGATCTTATCATATGATTTTTATTTATGAGTACCACCTCGGCTATATTGTTTTCATTGGAGTATGAAAATACAGCAAGTTCGCCCCTAATTGCAAATGATGGTGAAAATACAGGATAAACTATACCAGACCCTTCCCATATTATATTGTTATCCTCCAGGGTTCTTATTTTGAAACTACTCATCCTATTCTCAAGAATATACGTTTTATTATTGTTGAATATTACATGGGAAATGGTAAAATCTGAATTTTCTGTGAGATTTTTTGCCATACCATTGTCAATGAGGATTATGTCACCGGATATTACTCCACGATCGCTCATGATTGACTCGAGAACAGCAACCTTGGATCCGGAAACGGAAATTTTGCCTATCTGCCTGTATCCGGGGTCATAGACGGTTTCTACTTTTCCATTAAGGTCGATTCTGGATAATTTTGCGGTATACCAGCAGCTCTCCATGGGTTTTTCTGATGTTACTGCATATATTGAGCTGCCATCGGTGTTAAATTCCCATATATTGACTTTCTCTGTTATTTTTTTTATTCCGGTATGGAAATCAAGCAGGTAAAGTTCGTTCAAAGGTTCATTCTCTTCGAAGAAATATGCATCAGCTTCTTTCTTTTCCTTCTTTGCCTTCCCGGAAAAAATAATTCTTTCACCCATCCATAGAGCCTGGTCTATATCTCCATTGAAATTTATCTCCAACCCTGTTCCTTCTCTGCTGAATATATTAATTTTTCCACCGGTGGTGTAAAGCAATCTTCCGTCATCGGAAAAATCCATATACCCAATCCCGGGCGAATCTATTCTACGCTGAATCTTTAACTCCACATCATAAATATAAATTGATTTATTTATTTCCTTTTTTTTGTATAGCTTATAATTGTCAGAAACCAGGGTAGCTATGGCTGTGCCATCTTTGTTTATAATCACATTCTCTATATTTTTAAATTTTAAAAAATCTTCAATGGTTTGGTCTTCCATAATCTGATAATGGATTTCACTATTTAACATTATAAGATGGAAGCTCCATGCATTAATGTGGAGAGGATGTCACTATCCTGGTATGCATTAGAACAGTTTTTGAAAAAAGCTTTAAGTAATTATGTATTTGAAAAATATGTATGATGATATAATCCCTATTCAGATTGATCTGCAGGCGGGCAGGAAAGATTATGCTATTGCAACCGTAATAAAAACCGCAGGTTCTTCCATAGCAAAGCCAGGATTTAAAATTCTGATAACAGGAGGAACGGTAATATATGGAACTCTCGGCAGCCCATCACTGGACAATGTTGTTTTAAAAGAGGCTGAAAAAGTAATAGAAAAAAATGAAACAAAATATTTAAAAATAGCACTGGACAAAGATAATAAAACCTCGGATTATACAATGAACACGACCTGTGGTGGTATGATAGAGCTTTTTATTGAGCCATATGTACACCGAAGGATCATGGTTATACTCGTTGAATCATTTAACGACAAACTGCTTGATGCACTCAAGGCGCTTGTACCATATACAGGATTGACCCCTGAGGTCTATAATATTAACAATGAAAATGATTCAAAACATATAATGGAATCCGATTTCACCGATGATTTCGTATTATTAATTACAAAAACAGAAAATGAAATACCGTATATATCACATTTTCTTATTAAAAAACCTAGATATCTGGCAATTGTCTCCAGCAGAAACAGGTTCAATAAAGACATGGAAACTGTACTCAAAGAATACCCAGATGCTGATAAAAATGCCATAAAATGCCCGGCGGGATTATCCATAAATGCTATTACAGTTAAAGAAATTGCAGTAAGCATCGTGGCTGAAATAATAATGGAAAAAAATAATAATAATTTAAAATAAGTTATTCTGTATAGGAGGCCAGATTTCCGGGTCCTTCATGTATAACAATTTTCATCCTGAAATCCTTTAGGATATCCTGAATCTTCTTATGAATTTCAATATAGCAATATTTTGCTATGTATTCTGCCGTATCCGCTGGATATGGGAATATAAAAACATCATTTTCTGGCATCGTTCCCCTGTATTTTCCCCTTACTATTATATCAAGCATGCCATTAATACTGCTATCACGTACGTCCGTCTCAGGTACCATGAATTTATGATCCATATCTTCTATTACTGGTTTTATGGCCTTCTTGACTATGGTAAAATCCATTAACATACCTGAATCTTCTATAAACCCGGAGTCAATCAGAATATCAATTGAATAATCATGTCCGTGGAATTTTTTGCATTTTTCATTGTCCGGGACATAATGTCCTGAGCTCCACGTTAACCCTTTCAGTCTTCCTGTAATTTTAATACTGTACATTTTATTCACCCATCATCTTCAAAGCTTCCGACTTCAGTGATTCTAGTTCCTTCTTCACTATATCATTATACTTAACAGATGATGTCACCATTGTGGCACCTTCCTGCCTGACACCGCGCATCATCATGCACATATGCTGTCCCTTGGCTGTAACCATTACAAAGAGCGGATTCAGATTTTCATATAATAGTTCAACTATTTCGGATGTCATATTTTCCTGCAACTGGGGCTTGCTGGCTATCTTGTTAACTGCCCTGACAAGTTTGCTTACACCAGCTATATACCCTGATGGCTTCGGCAGATATGCTATGTTTACCGTGCCGAAAAAGGGAAGTAAGTGATGGGAACACATTGAATAAAATGAAACATTCTTCATGATAACCATGCTCTCATGGCCAGAAACCTTGAATTTTGTAAAGGCAAAGTTTCTTGTCCCGTACCATTCCCTGTAGAAATTTTCAATTCTACCTGGTGTATTCTTTAATTCTTCTTCGTTGAACCATCCATACTCATTATGTAAATTATACACAAGCTGTTCTATGCTGTCACGCAGTATTTTTTCATTTTTTTGTTCCATCTAGACACCTCTTTTGTCTCCAAATATGTATTTATGCTCCTGTAGCATCAGTCTTACATTGGGCGGGGCACATTCTATAAACCTGTCTGCAAGCCATGCAATATCAGTCCCGTACACCGGTTGAATGACTATTCCGATATCAGGAGGGATTTCATTTATTTCTTTCATTGCAACATTAAAATCATTCATATCATTTACAACAAATTTCAGATAATCTCTATTATCCATGTATTTTAAATTATTATCATTGAATTTCCTGTACATGCCTGATGATGGCAATTTGAAATCAATATCTTTTCTTACATGCCTGTAATCAGGAAGGAATCTTTTGATATCCAGGCTCCCTGAGGTTTCCAGAAGTATATTATACTTACCGGATAAAATATTGACCAGGCTATTAACTTCATTCTGTACTAATGGCTCACCCCCTGTAAGGCAAACCCATTTTACCATTTTCTTTGAAAGATTGTTCACTGCATCGACAATTTCATTCAGGCTCATTTCCTTTCCTTCATCGAACGAATACTTTGTATCACACCATGAGCATCTCAGGTTGCAATACTCTGTTCTCACAAATACCATTTTTTCTCCGGTGTAATAACCTTCTCCCTGGATACTTAAAAAAATTTCATTAATTTTCATATAATTTCAATAATTTATTTTATATTCAGCTCCTTGAGGGTTGATTTATCATTATATTTTCTGGTAAATTTAACCGTTTCAAATTTTGTAATTTTTATCTCCATCAAGGGATCTGCAAC
>JAKAAE010000092.1 GCA_021797225.1 Thermoplasmata archaeon
GTATATCCGGAGTATCATTCCTTAATAGTGGCTCTCCCCCCTCGAAGCCAAGGTATGAAACACCAGCCTCCTTTAATTTTTCCATCATTGCAATTTCCTGATCCATGGATAATAATTTACTATCCGGCCTCCTCCAGAAAGGACACATTTTGCACCTTAAATTGCACTCATATAGCAGCTTATGACCTGCTATCGTGGGTAATTTTTTATTCTTTACCCTTGATATATTCCTCTTTATTGACCTTAAAACTACAGCATTATAAACAGACACCAGAACACCCTATAAATACTAGCCGATAAAATTATTTAATCTTTTGTATTTTATAATATTTAAAATTTTTATTATAGTACATGATATTTCTTCTTACATAATATATTCAGTATTCAAATAACATGGAAACATTGAAATGGCATCTATAATTTACAGAGATGGCAAAAGAGGAATCATACAGGAATAATGGAACAGTACCGCTGGTAGATCATTCTAAATGCGAGGCAAAAGGAGAATGTGTATCTGTTTGTCCCTACAGCATTTTCCAGTTGAGGCCGAGAACCAGGGAAGAAATATCCGGATTGACATTTATGGGCAAAATCAAAGCGAGGGAACATAAAAATCTGGTGGGATCACCATTGCACATTGACCTCTGCAAATCATGCGGCGATTGCGTGGTATCATGCCCTGAAAAGGCAATCAAACTGATTCAAAAAATAAATTAAATCAATCCTCTTTATATTCAGTTATAGCAAGACATCCGAGATCGGCCCCGTTCTCTAGCGCCTTTATTATCTTTACAGGCCGTTTCATAGATTTCATTTCCTCCTTTACGGCAAGTCGCAAGGGTTTGAACAGGTTATCTCCCTCACGTGATATGCCACCTCCTATTATAATGGCATCAGGGTCAAGCGCATTTATTATGTTGACCAGACCGACGGCAAGGTAGTATATGGTTTCTTCAACGATTAGCTGGGCAAACATATCACCGGAAGCTTTTGCGGCGAATATTTCCTTTGCATCTATATCAGCCGGATTCATATCGGAAAAGATTGTAGAATTTTTGATCGCGCTGATATTCTCTACAACCCTTCTGGTTATTCCCCTGCCGCTGGCCAGTGCTTCAAGGCAGCCTCTTCTCCCGCATCCGCACACGGGTCCATTGGGGAGTATTACCATATGCCCGAATTCACCGGCCATACCGTGTGACCCTTTATAAAGCCGGTTATTTATAAAAATTCCACCGCCGATTCCTGTACTCAGGGTCATATATATAAAATTTGTAAAATTCCTGCCTGAGCCATATAGTTTCTCTGCAATAGTAGATGCAATTGCATCATTCTGTAGATAAACCGGAACCCTGAAATGATTTTTAAGTTCCTCTGTAATATTATAGTTTTTTAACCCGATTATGTTCGGGGATGATATTATTTTACCATTTTCCGAATCTACCGGGCCGGCAAATATTATACCGATCTTTGAAATTTTATCTATGTTTTTTTTCTCTATCAGATCCTCGCCCATTGAAATTAGTTGCTGTGTAATCCCAGATTTTCCGTATTCTTTAACAGTTCTACGTACAAGTTTTCCGATAATTTCCCCCTTTTCATTCCCCATGACGGTTGAAATTTTTGTTCCACCCACATCATATCCAAGTATGTACATTATGTGGATATCTACCGAAAACATATAAAGATAGTCCAGAATATTTTTATGATTACCGTTCCTGACCATAATTCAGAATGTTGCATCAGATGTTCCGGCGAATCATATCTTTTTAACAATGAGGGTGAGTCCTCTCCGTTCTATAACTATAACATGGTCGTTTCGGGTAACTGGAACGCCGATGTTAAGAGCCCCCCACTGGACCCCCTCTATAGCTACGAAGCCTTTTCCATTGCTACCCATATCGGTTTTAACTTCCGCGCTGTGGCCTACAAGTGACTCAATTCCTGTGTAATGTTCTTGGGTCTGTGATTTCAAAATTCTGCTTATATAAACAATCATCAGTATGCCCAGGAGTACAATTGCAATAGAACTCAGATAGAAGCCCTCACCGTAGGGGTCCGGAGAATAACCCGGATTGCTGTTTCCATAGGAGGAGCCAAGAAAATATATGCCGGCTATTCCAGATATCAAACCCAGCAACAGGGCAATACCGTGATTGGTTTCAAATTCTACAAATATCAGGATTCCGGCAAGAAGAAGGAGAAGGAGGCCTATTATGGATGCGTCCATGAGGGCTGCCCCCACGAGCCCGAGAATTATGATTATAACGCCAAACACGGAAAGTATGATTGTGCCATGATAGAGGTCAAAAAATACAGTTATTATCCCGACCAGAATCAGCAAACCTGCTGCTAGTGGATTGTCCAAGGAACCCAGAATATCATCGTAAACACTTTCCCCTTCATAATGAACACTGTAAGAACTGAGATTTAAACCGGCTATTAGTGCACTTAAAGTCTGGTAATGGCCATTGACCACATTATCTGAGAGGGCAACCGCCGAATTATACTCAATATTAGCTGTAACCATGTTTGCTGCATATGTGTTGTTTCTACCATGTGCCGAGGCTAGGGTTGACATTAAAGAGGCCATTCTCAATGAATCTGCAGTTTCCATTGAAGTGGACCCTGCTATGATATAGGGTCTGGACATGCCTATGGATGTACCGTTGGCCATATAAATTGCATTAGCATCCATTGCCACATAGGAACCAGCATAGGTGGCAGATGCCCCGGGTCCTATATAGGCATATACTTTTATTCCGGAATTTTCCGTATAATTTATGCATTTATCTATGGCAAGAGCACTTTTTAGACTACCCGATCCTGAATTTATATTGATTATAACTGCGGCAACCGAGGAATTGCTCAAACCTGAAAGACTCAATTTTATCATTCTATATGTTCCCGCATCCACCGACCCCGTCAAATTTATGACCAGAATTTCTCTGCTACTCACCGCTACTTTCTGGGTTGTGCCAGATTCGTGCTGTACTAGAGGCGCCGCAATGAGTATAAGCATTACGCCCAGCAATAGCAATAGAAAAATTCTGGTTCTCTTCATTAATCTTAAAACCCAAATGAATTATTATAGTTTCTCAAAAACTTAAAAAATTTAATAATAGATAAATATACCATAAGAATGAGAACTTACATTACCGATACAGAAACACTTGAGGATGGAAAGGAAGTTACAGTATATGGCTGGGTTCAGGAAATCAGGAAGATCAAGAACCTGATGTTTATAATTGTGAGAGACAATACCGGAACTATTCAAATAACCATAAAAAAAGACAGTATCCGGAATTACGATGAACTTTATGAAATAACCAGGGAATCTGTTATTTCTGTTACCGGCATATTGAATAAAAAAAGCATCAGCAGATCAGGTACAGAAATTCTTGCTTCCGGTGTAGAAATATTATCCATCGCGGAAACCCCGCTTCCACTGGGTGTCATTGACAGGGTAACTGCGGATTTTGATACTAGGCTTAACAATCGTTTCCTGGATTTAAGGAAGCCGGAGCATCTTGTTATATTCAAATTTGAAAGCCAGCTGTTATTCGGCATAAGGGAGTATATGAATAGAGAAAATTTTATAGAAGTCCATACCCCAAAAATTGTTGGAGCAGCGACGGAGGGTGGTGCTGACCTGTTCGGGGTGGAATATTTTGAAAAAAAGGCGTATCTGAATCAGTCACCCCAGTTATATAAGGAAATGCTCATCGGTTCAGGTTTGGATAAGGTTTTCGAGGTTGGTCCGGCTTTCAGGGCGGAAAAAGAAAACACAATCAGGCATCTGAATGAATTCACATCTATTGATATGGAGGCAGCATTTATTGATGATAAAAAGGCTATGGAATATCTGGAGAGGGCTATATCATATGCAGTAAATAGAACGATAGACATAATGGGTCCGGAACTGGAAAGAAACGGGTATCATCTCAATAGACTCGAGCCACCGTTTCCAAGAATAACATATGAGGAAGCGATAGAGTATCTTAATCACCATGATTTAAAACTTTCATTCGGTGATGATTTTTCCCCTGAAGCAAATAAAATACTGGCACAGAAGTTCGACAATTTTTATTTTATTACCGGATGGCCTTCCGATATGAGACCTTTTTATACACATCCTGACAGCAATCCCAGGTTAACAAAGTCTTTTGATCTGCAGCTGAATGACATAGAGGTTACCTCAGGTGCACAGAGGATACATAATTATAGAATGCTTGAAGAAAACTTCATGAAAAAAGGGCTTAATAAAAATGACTTTGAGTTTTACGAAAAAGCATTTAAATACGGAATGCCGCCACATGCCGGATGGGGTCTTGGCCTTGAACGGCTTGTAATGAATCTTCTCAGTTTGAACAATGTCAGGGAATCGACATTATTTCCTAGAGATAGAACCAGACTTTCTCCCTGATTTATTTTTGTCTTCTCTCCATATATCTTTTTCTAAATCTTCATAGCTGGCTTCTTCATCTAATTCTTCCTTTCCTTTCTTCCTGTAAAGTGACATTAGAAAGACCAGAATATATATTAAAAAAATTGTATATAAAGTTTATGTATAATTTTTTCGGCATTTTCTTAAATATCTCCAAAATTGATAAAGATTTGAAATTGCCTGAGAACAAAATAAATATAATTTTTTGATTCTGTAAAAAAATTGATTATAAGAGACTTCTATTTCTGTAGGGCACCCCTCTGTTTGTTCAGTATTACTATAGTAGGCGTTATTCTGTATTTTGCCTTTGATAACCTTTCTATTGATATTAGTGCTGATTTTTTATCTGTGTTTTCAAAGAACTTGTTGATTTCTCTTGATAGGCTCTTGTTGATGATTAACTCGACACATATAGGGTTTCCAAGCCTGTAGTATGTAGCTATTACAGAACCCTCCACTACGTTCTCTATGTCCGACCTCTCTATTTCGAAATCATATTTTTCTCCAACTTCTATTTTCAAGTCTCTTACCTTATATGATATAAAAAAGAGAACTATATAACCTTTTCTAATATCATTTCATGTCAAATTAAATATATATTTAATATGAAAAAATTAATTATTTCAAAAATTAGTATAAAATCAGATAAATGTAAATTTTAGAACTTATACACATATTTAAAATCATAAATTATGACTTACATATAATTATTTATATTTTTGAATTTTATATGTAGAAACCATATGCATGTCATTACTTATCAAGATATACAAAATAATTGCCAACATCGTATGGTTTCAAATCTATTATCTCTCTCACATTGAAATCCTTTATTTGCCTGACTGCAGCATTGATTATACTCTTATCACTCCTGTTGGATGATATTGCCCTTGCCTTTATAATTAACATGGCTTTCCTGATGCCGGGGAATATTTTTGCATTTTCATTGAATATCTGAACCTGATTCCGCTGGGCAATATCCTGGTATAGAATATCTGGTGCTTCAACAAAAAATCTATATCTCTCCGGCATATTTGCGTCCTCAAGAATTGGATATATGTTATTTCTTTTTCTTGACAGATCGTATAATTTTATAAACGAATCATAGGAAAATTCCACGGCAAATATGTTTCCCCGGTATGATATATCGGAAACATGGCTTACGGTGGTTCCCGTGGATGCACCTAGATATAGCACGGTTGAGCTTTCAGTAATGGGCATACTGGAAAAGCCCTTCAGGATGGCAGCGGCAAGTTTACTTCTTTTTGGATTCCATTCCCGTATGTATGTAGACCCGGATCTTTTTATTTTTTCACCATAAACCGATTGATTGTATGATGTTATCGTGTAAATTCTGTTTTTTTCAACTAAAATTCTATTGCTTTCAATTTTTAAAGTATGCCCATGTTTTTTCATGTTTCTTTATAACCTATAAAAATATATAATTTCGCAAAAAATTATTATTTAAAACAGATGATTCTTATATAATGATTTGGATAGACTATATATGAAGAAAAATGAAAAAAAGATTTTAGCGGTTTTGTTAATCATCGTGCTGGCGTTAATTGCCTACGGAATAATTCCTGTAGTAATGGCTTCAAATCCTGATTCCATGCATGGGGGCAATTCCTACTATATATATGGAACAGTTACCAGCAGATTAGAAATAGATAATACAACTACTTTCGAGGTAAATGATTCCGGTCATTATTTCTATGTATTTTATAATGGGTCTGCGCCGGCGGTAGGTTCTCATGTACTGGTTCACGGGGAATACAGCAATATTTTTATAGATACCATCAGCGCAACCAGTGTTTATCCATGGTATTATGCCCTGTAAAGCATCTGCCACCAGAAATTTTTTAAATTCTTTTTCAACTAGTCTCGA
>JAKAAE010000093.1 GCA_021797225.1 Thermoplasmata archaeon
CATGAAAAGAATGTATAAATTTTTATCTTTCGGAACAATAGTATTCCGTTTTTCAGTTACGGTGATACATTCGTATATCCTTGTTGCTGGCATAGGTAATATACCATAGATATAACATAATAGTTAGAATCCCTTTATTTAATCAGATTGGTCTGTCGGCTGAGGCTGATCACTTTCCTTTAATATTTTTATGGTAGAATCTCTGAATTTTTTGAAACGATCATAGCTTATTTTATGGGTCAGAATACTTGTGTCCGGGTTTATTTTGTGCTCAATTTTTAATAGGTGATGCTTTGCAACAGAATATCTATCTATTAATCCATTACTTTTCATGGCAATTAAACATGCACCCAGTGTAGTTGGCTCTATCCCTGTTATTTCATATCTCAGGTTTGTTAGTGCAGCAACAATTGATCCAATATTTACTTTAGACATTCCGCCACCTGCAATTATGCCATTGAAGTGATGTGTACCCTCATTCGATCTCATTAGATTTTCTATCATATCCACACTCAGATATGCCATGCTATGCACAATAGCCGCTATCATATCATCGTTTGTTGACCATCTGTCAATGCCATAAAAACCAGCCCTGATCTGTGTATTAAAAATTGGGCACCTTTCACCCTCCAGATACGGTAGAAAGGTAATTGCCCTGGGATTCATATCAATCCTATTCACATCTATGTTTCTTTTAAAATTCCTTTCAGCCCAATCAAGAATTGTTGAATACTGCGAATTGCATCCATTTATTAAATACCTTCCTTCGAAATAGAGATCATTATACAATGTATTGCTTTTAACAGGCGTTTTTGAAACATATCCAGCACAGAGTGTAGAGCCATTAGTTATGAAGAATTTATTAGAATCCATACTGATCGAACCCAGGGCCGAAACAATTGTATCAACTGTACCTATACTTACAGCCATATGTCGATATTTGCAGGAATATTCAGGTGGAACAAGTTCAGGAAGTCTGGTTTCAATTCCAAGTTCCTGTACAGTTGTAGGTTCCCATACCCTGGTCTTATGATTCAGAAGTCCCCATTCCAGAGCAGTATTGATATCCTCTACCGGCTGATTCTTTGAATTTTCTAGTTTTGTAAATAAAAACCCATTGAGGTCGACTATCCATCTGGTTGCCGCGAATATATTTGAAGCATTTTTTTTAATCCATTTAAGTTTCTGATAAAAAAACTGTACATTTGGGATATTGAGAGTTATATCTCTATAAGTATCTTTATTCAGATATGATAGAAAATCTGATCCCAGTAATGAATTATACGGAACCCCTGTCAAAGCAATTTTTTCTGAATTCATGCAGATGAGTATTGGGGCCATTGTAGACATACCAACATATAATACCCCCATTTTATCAAGCATATCTAAAGTATGGAGGTATATATCAGCCACCATATCAACATTTACATTATCTTTTTCGAATGCACCACCAGGGTATCTAACATTTCCAGATCTTACTAGTTCCATGTCCTCCAGATCATATACAGCCCATTTAATTGAGGAAGACCCAACATCTACACCAGCTATCAGTTTGTTTTTAACCATAATAAATTAAAGAATAATATGTTTGTAAATATAATAATTGCCTTCTGGATAATTGTATCCGGATTCAGTCAAATGTTACAGCGCCTTTTAAACCCTTTAATTCCCTTGAATATTGAAAAGCATCCTTCAAAGAACTAAGTGGAAATGCCTTTGATACTATACTTCCAAGATCCAGAATTTTTCTGTTTACAATTCCAGCGGCTTCAGCATAATGATCCAATGTGGTACCCGTTGATCCGGTAAAAGTAATCTGGTTGTAATGCAGCTGATTCATAGACGTTGTGATGCTGGAGTCTTCAAGAGATCCCCCGAATATAACCATGGTGCTCCCTGCATCTACATATTCTATAGCCTGATCCAGTGCCTTTCTGTTTCCTATAGTTATATCTATCAAATCCATATTACCTTTTATAGTCTGCAATTCTTCAGGATTTTCTATCACATTTATTGTTCTGGACGCACCAAATTTCGTTGCCATATCAAGCCTTTCCTTCATCATGCCTGTAACGAAAACCTCTGGGACATTATAATAATGCTTCAAAAGCTGGAGATGTATCATAGCATTGGGTCCATCTCCTATAATAACTGCCTTTTTAATTTTCTCTGGCCTTGCAAGTGAGAGGGCATTCAGGGAAACAGCTACTGGTTCAACAAACGTTCCTTCAATGAAGGAAATATTATCTACCAATTTTATTACCATATTATTTTTAATATAATCTGCTGGTACACGCATATATTCACTATAACCACCATCTACGTTGACACCCAGACTTGTAAGGTTTCTGCACATATTATGCAAGCCCCTGAGGCACCGATCGCAAACCATGCATGGATTGTCGGCTGCAATATTTACTCTTTCCCCCGGTTCAAAACCCTTACTCATACTTTTTTCGACAATGCCGGACACCTCGTGTCCGAGCACCCGTGGAGTTATGATTGAATGTGATCCAGAATAATATGCTTTTACATCGGTCGGGCAGACTCCAACAGCCTTCACTTTCAATAATATTTCACCCGGTGAAATTGCTGGGGTTGCTGAATCAACAATCTTTATATTTTCTTTGCCATAATAAATAGCAGCCTTCATTCAGATATATATAAAAGATATTAAAAAATATTTGTTTTTATTTTTCCAGTTTCGTAATATCCACCGATTTCGTAACATATGAATCCCCGAGGGTATCATTTTTATACTTTATTGCTACATATATTATTGCGGCAATCGCAAGAATGAATACAAATACTAACCCACCGAAATATGGTTCTGTCAGATTACTGTACCCCTCGTAAAATGAATATACAAAGAGTATTATTGCACCTGCCGGAGCAATGATCGATATGACAAGGTTTCTGGGCTTGAGAAGGCTTACCTTTTTCCTGAAGAGATATACTCCGAGGCTGAGATCAGGAATTATATGATGTATGAACCAGAATGCAACAGCCATGCTTCCGGCCAGGAATAAAGCGTCAAAAACACCCTGGCTTAGTCCATAGAAATGTATCATTACGATTTCATCAATCACCGTTGCAGCAAGTCCAATTACAAGATTTACAAGTGCTGCATTTATAGGTGTGCCTCTCTTTGAAATTTTTGATAGGCTTTTTCCGCCGAGGAAATTATCCCTGGACATGGAATATAAGAGCCTGGCGGTTGTCATTCCCGGAACAAAGCCACCGAATCCCTGACCCAGGAGGGCTACAAGAACAAATAATATCGCAGCTGGAATACCCAGATATGGGATGAAAGCCGCAAGCCCCGGGCTGAGATCACTCTGCAGCAAGGAGGCATGGGGAAGACCCACTGCCACAACCTCTGCATATATTGCCATTACACCAACCACAGTTGGAATTATAACTCCTATTACTATAGCTTTCCAGACATCTTTGAATGAAGCCTTTCCCTCTTCAGAGAAAAACAGGGGAACGCCGTAACCTGTATAGAACAGGAACCCGGCGAGTATGACGCCCAGGAAAAGCCCGCTCAATCCACTGGGAGCACTGGCCGGGTTAAATGCCTGTACTGAATTGTAAGGGGACCTCATAATAACTATTGCAGAATATGTTACCAGTACTATTACCTGAAGTATTCCAGAGATTATGACTATTTTTGCCGATATTGATAGATCAAGGGCGGTAATTAAAAACATGGCAAACATGAATACAACAGATATAAGAATAAACAGCCATGATGGAAGTATATAGTCTGAAATATAAGTCAGGGATGTATATATTACGTAGGCAAAGGCTGTAGAAGTTAAAACATCGAAGGAGAAAAAGTAGAAGAGATTTTCAAGGGCTACAAACTTGCCTACAGATTTTCCGAAAGCCAGTTCAGCAAGCCCATAATAACCACCACTGAAAGAGGCAATTCTACTGTATTCTAAAATAGGAACTGTTGCTAACAATATCAATACTGCCCCTATAATAGGAATCAACGGTGCCGCAAATCCACCGTACTGAACCGCAGCTGCAGCATTTGACACAGCCATTGCCATAGGATAAATGGCTGCTACAGTCATGAATGCCATAGCCCATAAACCAATCTTATTTTTGCCAAGCGTATGCTTAACATTGTCATCCATGCCACTTCAACTATATATTGTATTTAATCTTTTCTATAATTTTGCCTGTATTTAAATCGAAATATACTATTACCGGTGCTTAATAAATTCAAAAATCAGCAATAAACCATTATTTTGTATGGATACCTGGAATTCAGGCAATCTTAATATAATTAATAGAATTACAGCGAGATAATAATGGCACAATATGGAAGAGAGCACAGACTGTTCAGGTTGTTCGGCAGGAAGAGGATATTGATAATGGCTATGGACCATGGAATTCCTATGGGAGAACAAAAGGGCCTTTATAATATAGAAGAAATAATAAAAACAAATTCACAGTATATTGATGCAGTAATACTCAATAAAGGAACCGTTCAAACTATTGATTCCAGAGTACTGAACCGTACAGAGCTTATTTATAAGCTGAATGGCATTACATCACTTGCTCCGAATCCATATGACCTTATTATGTTTACCACCGTGGAAGAAGCAATTTCTTATGATCCGGTCGCAGTTTCTTATGAATTGTACATTGGCGCAGAACAGGAACAGCGCAGATTAGAAGAACTTTCCAGAGTTATAATCCAGGCCAATAAATATGATGTCCCTATTATAAGTCATATATATCCAAATGCTGAAAACAAAAATCCGGAAATAATCTCACATTGTATAAGATTAGGTTTAGAACTTGGCACAGATGTTATAAAAACCTTTTATTTCCATGGAATGAAAGATCAGGTTGAAAGAACTAAAAGACCTATAGTAATTGCGGGTGGAGAAAGGATGAATGAACCCGAGGAAGTATTCAGCTATGTAAAAGATGCTATGAACAGTGGAGTTAAGGGAATAGCCATGGGAAGAAATCTATGGGGATGGAATGAGAAGACTCCAGATGTTGTAAAAGAAGTATCAAAAATAGTACACAGCTAAGTAATTTATTTCCTATAATATTTTTATTGTTGATAAATAGCTGACAATCTACCCGCTTTAAAGTTTAAAAGAAAAGGTGTCGCAATCTTAAGTAACGGTATAAAATAAAAAAATTATACCCATCCGTATTGCGCTATTATCACATATATCTCCAATTCAGTATATGGCTATAGAAAGATATAAAATAAGCTAAATGGTCCCAATTGCGTTGATAATACAAATAAGATAAAAGAAAATATCAGCAGTTGAAAAAAATTCAGAATAATATTGAGAATTTCTTAAATACCTATTGCAAAGGTAATCAAATTCAGGGTCCCAGTAAAATTTACTAGTCCCCGTAACCTTTAATTAAATATGCAGTAACTTACCCAATAATAAAGGGAATATTAGTTCTAATATTTCAAGAATTTCCATTTCAATCATTCTTTCACCTTATCTTTTTAAATGGTAGTAAATACCATTGACCCAATAATATATTCAATGAATATATTGCAAACTATTGTGAGCATTAGTTCAATCATAGATAGAAGTGATACAAATTCCAGTTTTTTAAAGGGATATTCAATTTTTTCTTGATATTCATAATTTATCTCAATATTATAATCTGACAATATAAAAAATTTTCTTCCAAATATAATAAGTTGCATGATTCAATATTATTTGAGCATGTTTATTATTGATTCATAATCAAGTTCGTATATTTTTGGACCAGAATTCAAATATTTCCTTTGCATAATTTATACACCTGTTTGCGTCTTCAATCGAATAATATTTGTACGGTGAATCATTAGTATTATAATCAGGATACATTGAGCCGATATATATCCCATCCAATTCTTTTGACTTTTCTATTATATGATCATCTACCTTAAATTCAGTAAGTTGCGATAGCATTATAGAGATGGAAAGATTCCAGATTTCTTGATTTATAGCATTATACAGGGATTTAACAGCTTTTTCTGCACTTTGTTGTGCGGCGAATATGTCCATTCATATTTTCCATTCCTTAGAGAATCTTCTGACTCCACCAAATTCACTTTAGATTGATTCAACCTACGTTATGAACGTTACCTGAGTTATAAAAATTGCCATATCATTTTTCTCGCAAACTTCCTAATTTTGCATATTGGGTGTAATAGCGATTAATTTTTAATTATAATGATAGATCAGAATCTATTAATACAGTAATTACTTTAAAATCAGTACCTAAGGTAAATACTTATAGGTCATTAGAATAATATAAATATGGGAAGCGAAGACTATTTAATTA
>JAKAAE010000094.1 GCA_021797225.1 Thermoplasmata archaeon
CCGGGATATTTGGAAAGAACTTCATTTCTCCTGTCTGTCAATTCACTAACAAGATTATTCCTGTTAATATCTATGGCCTTGCGATCATAGTCTATAAACATGCCTATAATCCTTTCATGTGAGGATGTTCTGAAGGTTTTAAGGGTATCATCGTTCCGGACCTGCATGGCTATAAAATCCCGGTTGAAACCATTTCTGAAAGCGTGCAGGATTGAATCCGTATGCAATTCCCTGTTAAATGCGGGAGATATATCGATTCCGGAATTCCCTAATCCCTCATAAAGCTCCATGAATTTGGCATAGCGTTCCACATCAAGCGAGGAGAGGTTCTCTATTTCTGCCCTGATTTCCTCTATTGTTTTACGGTTCATATCACCTGAAGAGGGTAAAACATCGGAAAGCGAGTTTATTCCCTCCATAATGGATTCATATACAGCTTTATATTCCATTACCGTGTCAATATTCCCATTTCCGGAGATAAGTTCGGTTATTACCGGGATGGCTCTGCCATCAGATATAATTGAAAGGATTTTTTTGGCATATCTTATCTTATCGTAAGCATCTTCTGAATCAATTTTTTTGGATTTCATTGCTTCCAGTACTTCATTAAGTTGATTTTGCCTGTTTTTAATTTTGATTCCGGAATCCAGGTCTTCAAGCAATTCATTATAATGTTTTCTGGAGTTATCCTCTGTTACCTTCATTATATCATTGACAATTTTCTTATAATCCGAAGAAAGCCGCTTCAGTCCGGAATTATAATTTTCCATGAGGGTCTTCTTCAGGGAATCCAGATCCAGATCAAGAAATTCCTTCTTCCTCTTTTTTGTAAATATATCCAGCATATAATCGTATTCTCTCACGAGGTTCTCCCGTTCCTCGAGCAACGAATAAGCATCCTTTATAAAGTCAGAATCCAGAAATTCACTTTCAAGTATAATATTCGGATTCAGGACAGATACAAGATTGTAAACCAGTTCTGCATCCCCCATTGAGGTAATATCAATTCCCGTGTAATCCCTTATAACAGGTTTCAGTTCCTCAATACTGTTGATTCCATTCTCTATTGAATCTATCCCCCTGTAGTATTTTTCCGGGTCCTCTCTGTATTTTTCCAGTATGAATCCTCCGGGCATTTTATCAAAATTTTCGATTATGTCCAAATAATCATTGAATTCAGATAGCTGGAATTCCAGGTTTTCAAGGTCTTCAGGCGTTGAGTCAAGGATTTTCTGATCTATTTTCAGGGAAAATGGTGATTTGTTTTCAATCTCCATAAGGCATGCATCATAGATGCTTCTTCCAAGCTTTCCCCTTTTTTCATGTACTGCCTTAACATAGGTATCCAGTGGGCCGGAATAACGGTCGGTGGGAACAAGTGTTCGAGGTATATGTTCATTGTTTTCAACTGATTTATATAATGACTTTATAATTTCTGACTTCGGCGTATTCCCGTGAAAAGTCAGTATAAAGTCTCCCAGGCCAGAATCCTCTAAACGCTTCTTTACAACCTCGATTGCAGCGCTTTTTTCACTTACAAAGAGTATACTTTTATTATTTTTCATAAAATCGGCTATTATGTTAGCAATAGTCTGGCTCTTTCCTGTTCCCGGAGGGCCATTTAATATAAAACTGGCTCCTGATCGTGCCGCATAGACAGCTGTAATCTGGCTTGAATCCGCATCCATTACTGTATTCACTGAATAATCAACATAATCAGGCATTTTTTCATTCAATTTTTTTATAATTTCAAAATCGCCAGCCAGTGCACGGGTAAGGTCGTTTTTCTTTATTGCCTCATGGTTTTGCTTGATATCGTTATAAATGTTATTATTGGTGAAGGAAAGAATACCCAGGTAGGAATTACGCCCCACTGTCCATTTTGTATCCTTGATCGTAAGCTTGAAGTTCCTGATAGCCTCTGCAAGGTTCAGGTTATCATCGAAGGTAAAGTCGAATTTGATACCGAACTGTTCGAGCTTTTCTCTCAATACGGGATTAAAAAATATATCACCTTCAATAGATTCAATGGTAAAATCATCATACATTTTTCTGGTAAGTGTTACGGGAACAAAAAATAGCTGGGTTTCAACAGTTTTCCCACTTTCATCACTCCACTTAAGCAAGCCGAAGGAAACAAAGAGAACATTGGATCCATGTTCCTTCAGCGCACTATTTGCCTGATAGAACATTGCGCCGAGAGTTTTTGACAACCCGTCCTTTTTGGAGAATATTATTTCATCCTTTTTTCTGTTTTCCTCATCCCCTGTTAGGTGAACACCCATTTTTTTGTCCTTGTTTACCAGGTCATCAAAGAGAAACAGCATGGATGGTGTGACTATTTTTAAAAATGATTCCGGATTGAAGTAAAGGAGCCTGTTGTTTTTTGAAGTGTCTATTACTCCCTTTTCCCATTTAGTTATGCTTTCATCTATGTTTATATCCATTAAATCTCTAAACATAATGATGAAAAGTATATATTAATTTTATTATACAAAAATACGTTTTCAGTTTTCCGAATAATCTATATTAACATTCATAGTTTCAATGCCGTAATGATGCCATACAATAGCGCCGATGAATCCCAGAAGCCAGAGCACCATGTTGATAATAATAAAATTTTCCAGTGAAATGTTGCTTGTGAATAATACAAGGAGTGGATATACTATCATGGGTGCAAGCCTCACGGTTCCGATAAATGAACCCCTGAGCCTGGTTGGTGCAAGCTCTGGCTCCAGCGTGGTTCTGGATGCCCATGCAAATTCACTCATCATCATATTTATGAACAGCAGTGGATAAAATATCAGGACATTGTGCAGATAAGGTATCAATGCCAATATTATAACGGTTGATAAAAAACCGGTTCCGAATGAATAAAGCGTATACTTTTTTCTCCCCCTGGATATCAGTGGTGCCGCTATAAAACCAGCAACAGAAGCACCTACCAGTGCAACAAATATTATCATATCATCAGTGTATACGCCTGGAAATTCATAGGGCCCAATTACATATGCCATGAGCCCGAAAGTTGTGTACTGAGAAATAGCCATTGCCATCAAAACAAACAGTGAAAGGGGATATCCAGGTTTCCTCACACTGGTTCCATTGCTGTCTATGTAAAGATCTTTCCTGGTTTCCTCAGCCTTCTCCTTATCCCCATGGGATTCCTGCCATTTAAATGACTCAGGAAGTGAAATTCTTGATAATATCATTATTACGATAAGTACAGATGCGGAGGAAATTAAAATTAAACGATCCATAAAGGAATTTACAATCACCACAAATAATCCCGCAATCAGTGCGCTTCCTATATTGTCAAAATCTGAAATAATTGTAAGCCATTTTGCCCTCTGGGATACCGGCGAATCCTCCGAAATCAGGGACAGTGATGGAATCTCCTCACCACCAACTCCGAATTCTGCCAGCATGAGTCCTATTATAAGAGGAATAAATGTATAACTCAGGGCTATTACAACTATTCCTGTTCCATAAATTATCATGGTCATGAGAAAGATTTTCTTTCTTCCCAGTTTATCTGTGAGTATACCCATAAATAGATTTCCAAACGGTACAAATAATGGACCGATCAGTAATACTAGCACTTTAAGACCATGTGGAAGGACACCTACTATGGATCCCGCCGCAGCAAGGGGACCAAGGGTCCCCACCATTCCCCAGAATGTTAATCCAGAAGCACTGGAAACCATCATAAAACGTTGCTTACTGGTTAACGTACTGCACACCGTATAACTGTAAATTCATATTTCGTATCAATCTCCCTCCGCCGGCATTATCCGGATCAGGTTGCACGGGTCGATCCCTATCCTCTCAGCTTTGAGCTCCCCGGTATAAACATATTTAAAAACTCTATAAATATTTATCGTTAAAGGCAAATTATTAGAGAAATTATATTATATATCACATAATTAATGAGAATGCAGGGAATCAGAATAGCTATTATTGCAATCACCCATAATGGCTTTGATATTTCAAGTAAGATTTCCACAGAATTCGATGCAAAAATATTCATTAATAAGAGATTAAACAATTATACAATTTTTGAATCCTTTGATCATGTAAAGGACATTGCAAAATATGTATTTGAAAACTTTGATGCCGTTATATTCATTATGGCACTGGGTGCCGTTGTAAGAATTATAGCTCCATATTTGAAAGATAAATTCCATGATATACCTGTTATAGTAATAGATGATGCCGGGCGATTTGTTATTCCTGTAATATCGGGGCATCACGGTGCAAATGAACTGGCTGTAAAAATTGCCGGTATTTTGAAAGCCACTGCAGTGATTACAACAGCAACGGATGTGCATGGAATTATCTCTATAGACGCAATCGCAACAAAATATAAAATGGCCATTCTGTGCAGGGAAAATCTTGCGCCTGTTTCAGGGGATATGCTGGCCGGTCACCCCGTGGACATAATAAATAGGACATCTATCAGTATTCCGGAACTCAGTGGATCCGGTAAAGGTAAAAAAATAATAATAACCTATAAAAAGGAACATGAGAATCATGATCTCATACTGGTCCCTCCCGTTCTTGATTTAGGAATGGGATTTTCTTCAGATGCAGTTTTATCTGATATGTTATATGCCATAGAATATACATTTAAAAAATTTGATTTATATATGGAAGCCATAAAATCTATTTCAACAATTGATATAAAATCAGGAAGCACTGAAATTAAAAAGCTAGCAGAAAAACTCAAATGTCCACTTTATTTCTATTCTGCCGAAAATTTGAATATGTACTCCACAGAAAAATCAGAGGTAGTTTACAGGGCCACCGGTGCTTATTCTGTATCAAACGCTGCTGCAAGGATCACATCACAGAATGGCATACCGGTTGTCTCCAAGGAAATTATTAATAATGTTACTGTATCGGTGTTTCTGAATGAACATTAATGGAATAATGATAGCTGGCACTTCAAGCGGGTCTGGAAAAACCACTGTATCCACCGGAATTATGAAGGCACTCTCAGATAAAGGTTTTAATGTACAGCCCTTCAAGGTAGGGCCTGATTATATTGATCCGGGTTTCCACAGGATAGCCACAGGTAACAGATCATACAATCTGGATTCTGTTATGGGAAGCCCCGAAATAGTTAAGGAAATATACTATCATAATTCCACAGGAAAGGATATTTCAGTTGTTGAAGGGGTAATGGGCTTTTACGATGGCAGCGGCGGTCTGAATTTCAGGGGGAGTTCATCTGAAATTTCCCGGATTCTCCATCTTCCTGTTATACTTGTTGTGGATATTTCAGCATCCGGGCAAAGTGCAGCCGCAACTGTCAGGGGTTTCATGGACCTGGATAGGAAACCCCTGATAAAAGGGGTCATTATGAACCGTGCAGGTTCAGATTTTCATTGCAAAATGGTAAGGGACGCCATTGAACATTACACAGGAATAAAGGTGCTTGGCTGCATGAAACGTGATGAGAATATAAAAATAAATTCAAGGCATCTGGGTCTTGTCACCGCCTCCGAACAGGATGATGATAATAACTATTACAAACGTCTTGAAGAAAATATATCAAGTAGCATTGATCTGGATTCAATCATAAAAATCTCTAAGAAATACGGTTCTGAATGGAATAAGGAAGGCAGAATCTATAACTTCAGAAAAAAAGAAACAACAAGAATAGGTATAGCATATAATCAAGCATTTTCATTTTATTATAATGAAAACATTGAAATTCTGGAAAAATACGGTGCTGAGCCTGTATATTTTGATCCTGCCACAGATAAATCTCTCCCGGACGTGGATGGGCTTTACATAGGTGGTGGCTACCCGGAACTCCATGCACGTGAACTCTCAGAAAATAAAACACTCATGTGGGAAATCAAAAATAAAATAGAAAATGGCATGCCCGTATTTGCTGAATGCGGGGGTTACATGTACCTTTCAGATTCCATAAATATTGATGGCAGGGAATTTCCCATGGTGGGTTCTATACCCGCAACGGTGCATATGAAAGGTCTTTCACTGGGATATAGGGATGCAACCGCAGCATCATCTGGCATTATACTCAAAAATGGGGGAAAAATCAGGGGGCACGAATTCCATTATTCCAGAATAGAATTTCATGTGGAGGAGCAGCCTGCATATATTTTTAAAAATGGTACATACGAAGGATATAATTATAAAGGATTAACTGCTGGATACCTGCATGTATATTTTCCGTCCAACCAGAATGCCGCAAGGAGATTTGTTTCTAAATGCAGAAATTATAGGAAAAAATCATGAATAATAATATATCAAAAAGACATATACCATTATGCAGGAA
>JAKAAE010000095.1 GCA_021797225.1 Thermoplasmata archaeon
CAATAATTTTAAGCATTTTTATACTCTCCTCCCTCTCTTTCCTCCTTTTTTCTTTGTTCCATCATGAGGGATTGGTGTGACCTCTTCTATCCTTAATATTTTAAAGCCGGCTCTTGATAATGCCCTTATGGCAGACTGTGCCCCGGGACCCGGTATTCTAGATCTGCTGCCTCCTGGTGCTCTGACCCTTATTATTAAATCAGTTATTTCCTTCTCTCTTAATTTTTCTGTTATTATATCAGAGGCTTTCATTGCTGCATATGGGCTTGATTCTTCCCTATCATTTTTAACTACCATGCCGCCTGTTGATTTTGCAATTGTTTCTGATCCTGTCTGATCTGTAACCAGTATTATTGTATTATTCTGTGATGCATAAATATGTGCTATGCCTATTTTATTCATGTTTTTCACCTTTTGGATTATTATCACTGTTTTCCTCTTCTTTATCTTCCTTCGCAATACCGGCAATAATCTGTCTCATCGGATGATCCTCATCAGAGAACGGTGAATTTTCATTATAATAAATCTTCTCCTCATCTTCCTTTTCAACTGATAATCCAGGAACAGTAACTACACGGTCACCAACCTTTATGTGTCCATGTGTAATCAGCTGTCTTGCCTGTTTCATTGTTGTTGCCATATTTTTCTGATAGACAATAGTCTGTAATCTTCTATCAAGAATATTTTCAATGTTCATGGATAATATATCATCCAGTGAAGCATTCTCTCCCATTAAATCTAACCTATCTAATTTCCTTGACAGTAAGCCGAACTGTTTCTGTGCCACCGGATCATTATACCTTATTTTTGCCTGTAATGTTCTTGCCTGAGCTCTGAAGGATGCTAATATGGCTTCAGCCTTCCACAGTTCCCTTTTATTTTTTAATCCGTATTTAATAACTATCTCTCTCTCATAATCTATTCTATCCTTTTCCCAAGGGTGTCTTGGTGTTGAATAGCTTTTCCTTTGAAATTTTTGATCTCCCATTAAATCACCTTATTTCTTTCCTTCCTCTCTTTTCCGTATAACTCCCATTGATAACCCGTGCCTGCCATTTGAACGTGTTTTCTGGCCCCTTACCTTATGGCCTGTTTCGTGCCTGACACCACGGTAAGACCTCATTTTCTTCATTAAATTAATATCATCATTTATCTGCAAATCCAGATCATTGGATAACACATTAAAATTTTTACCTGTTGCTATATCATTTCTGTGATTCAGTAACCATACAGGCAAATCCTTATATTCCTTATCTTCAACATATCCCCTTATTTCCAATATTTTATCTTCACTTAATTCCCCTATCTTCTGTTCCGGGTTTAAATCAAATTTTTTTACAAGTATGGAAGCTAACCTGTCACCTACGCCCCTTATATCTGCTAAAGCTAATCTAACAGGTCTTTCCCCTTTTATATCTTTACTTGCTATACGAACAATATATTGAAAATTTTCATCATTTTTCTTATCTTCTGCCATTTTATCATCCTATTTAGTGTGAGTTATTCCTTATTATTTCAGTATATATAGCCTTTACCATTAAAATGGGTTACACGATTTTTGCAAGCTGTGCATGTGGTACACCATTAATCTTTATAATGTTCTCAGGATCAATATAACTGGCATTTATGGCAGCATTTATAACCCTTTCACCCACCAGGTTCGCTATTGTACAGATTCCCAGTGATGATATAAAAGTTTCTTCGGATACCTTCATTTCTCCATAAAACTCTGGTTTAACATTTAAATGCAGTTTTCCCTCTCTTAACTCCCTATTTAATAATTCACTATCTGCTGCCGCAAGCATAACCTCGCCATTTATGTTTATTATTTTCATGTTAATGCTGTTCATTTTATCACATCAATCCTCTTATTTGAGGGTTCATATATCTGTCCCATTGTTTTTAATTTTGCTATATCCGTTTCTGCTCTATCCTTACTTATGCCACGGGATTTTAAAATTTCAAGTATTTTATCTATTTCAGGAGCCTTTTTATCCTCTTCCTTTACCTCTTTTATTATGGATAAAACTATTTCAAGTTCATTCCTCTGCTTGCTGCTTATACCAGTGTTCAGTATATCAATATCCACCTTGCCATTCATAGATGATACTTCCTTTAAATAGTAATCCACTATACTTTTGGCCATTAATGCATCATTAATGGTTACCATCTGGGATAATCTTGCCCTGGCAGCTGCTTCTGCTAACCTTATTGTTGATTCCAGCTGTCTTGCTGTAATCGGTATTGAATCCTCACTTGAAGACCTGGTCTTAATATATTCATCCCTCAATATATCAATAGCTTCATTGCTCAATCTGGGGAATATCTTATTTTTTGCATATGATACATATTTCCTTATTAAATCCTTATCAATTTCTGGTAAAAAGTTCTCCTCATCGGGAACCTTTATATCAAGGTTATTATTTTCCAGGCTTCTATATATCTCACCAATTCTGTGTGTTGTTAATATATGTCCTGCCAGTCTGCTATCGTTATCCCTGTTGGGTGTATCAATCAGTTTAAAAATTATATCAAATCTTGATAACAGTGGTGGTGGGAAATCTATCTGCTCTGTTATAGTTTTTAACGGGTCATATCTGCCGAATTTGGGATTTGCTGCAGCTAATATTGAACATCTTGATTTCAGGGTAGCCATTATACCCGCCTTTGATATTGTTACCGATTGCTGCTCCATTGCCTCATGCATGGATGCCGTATCACGCTGATCCATCTTATCCAGTTCATCGATAGCCACAAAACCATTATCTGCCAGAACCAGTGCTCCTGCTTCCAGTGTCCAGCGTCCCTCTCCAAAATCATCTCTTACAGCGGCTGCAGTTAATCCTGCAGCACTTGAACCCTTACCGAAGGCAAATACGCTTCTCGGGGATATCAGTGTCATATATCTTAATAGCTGCGATTTAGCTGTTCCAGGATCACCTACCATTAATATATGTATATCTCCCCTTATTCTTGTTCCATCCTTCATTAATTTTCTTACACCGCCAAATAATTGTAATACTAAAGCCTTCTTTATTACGTCCAGGCCATATATTGATGGTGCAATTGATTTTGAAAACTTATCTATAATATTTGGATCCTTTGATAGCTTTATTATATTCTTTTCATCCTCATCATTTATTTTTATATTTTCAAAATCTTTTGTTTCTTTCTTAAAATTATTTGCGCCTAAATAAATATTGAATTCTGTTAACATGATATTCCCTATGCGTTTCTGATCTGCCTTTAGAATTCCATATACAGTTACCCTGTCACCGGGATATATTGTACCTGTTATATCATCTTCCATTATTACCGATAATCTCTGTGGCTGGGATGTGCCATCTATGCTATCCGGGTCTTCCTGTATTTCTAGTTTCTGTGTATCAACAAACTCTGATTCCTCAGGCACAAGTTTCAATTTACTCTTATTATAACCGCAATGGTCACAAACTGCCGGTTCAGACAGTCTCTGATAATCTTCGCCTATGTATGTAAATTCACCACACGCAGGACATTTAAATGCCGCTCTTTCAAGCCGTGGCAGTACCTCTGTATTTTTTCTGATTATGCCGCTGATTGAAATATATGTTCCAACGTTTGAACTTCTGACATTCCTTACATCATACTTTATACCTGTTATATCAGGGACATTTTCCAGTCTGATATTTATACGCTTTATCTTATTATTGTAAAGTCCTATATTTTCCCTTATGTATTCCTCCCCTATTGTTATATACGTATACGGATCTCTCATTAAACTCTCGGTAAATTCAGAGCTGTAGCTTGATATATCATTATATGAGATATACAGGGATTTCTCATCTGGATAATATGACCTTAATTTGTTTATTCTGTCATTATAATCGTATTCATCGAAGAAAGTGTTCCATTTATGCTTTATTTCATCGGTTTCAATGTCAGGGTTAATCATTATAATAATTATTATTAATAACTATTTAATAATTATCAATAATGAAAAATATGATGCAGGTAATGCGGATAATTAGTAAAATCCGTAATAATTATTTCACCGATCATAAAATTTTAACAATGCGAACCGGGAATTCCACAAATCCAAGTGAAAATCTATGGGTGAAATAAAGATGGTGGAATTATATAATCAATATGACTTTAAGAATGAAATCTATTTGATATCATCAAATAATAATGAATACAGCGGAACATCAGGCACAAACACGGATCAATACATACAGATCACAAACACCCCGGACGTCTATGAACATATATATTGCATGACAATATTATTCAATATATATGGATATCTTAAGAATATAGATGAAAACTCATTTAATGCAGAACAATTAAAAAAATTCAAACACATAAAGAGAGAAGTAGAATCATTTATTGGTAATTTTGTAGTCCCGGAATTTTCTATTGCTAATTATAATTTAGATGTAAAGAAGTTATTTCATTATTTCAGTAAAATAAAAAATATAACTCGTAACAAATTTGGGAAATCTTTTAAGTATTATATAATTCTATATGCTGTTATACATTTATATGAAAACTATAAAATCATTGATATAGAACCGGAATTAGATACCAGACACCGTGTTGTTTATATTAATATATACCTCGGTAACTGCAACATGAAACGCTGGAAGAAAGCAAACAGGTTACTATCATATACTGCAAAGGACTTGGTTGAAACATTTGGTGATTTTATATTTGATATTTTATCTTTTATAATAACGGACTGTATAGAGGAATAATCAATGCCATTTGAAGAAGTATTAAAGGATCCTGAATTGCTAAGGAAATTTAGGGAGGAAATAAATAAGGGTTAACCCTTTATTTATAAAATTTTAGCTTGCTAAGAAGAGTAAAAGGCTGCTCTAGGGCAATGCCTAACGCTATCATTGATGCGACAAATAATATAATTGAATAAAATGCATTCATTAAAGCCATGATAATGGCAATGCTAAAAGGGATAAAAACTACAATTGCCCATTTTCTATAGGCATCAAGTGTAGCAGGTAACATTTCAGCCTTGTCAAAAACCGGCATAACTACGCCGACGGCAACAAAATAAATTGGTAGTATAACAGATGCAGATTCTGCCAGTGCTGTATAGTCAATCATGCAATTCTAAGATTTTATCTATATCTTTTTTATATTATCATCTATTTTCAATTGGTTTACCTTTTTTGTAATATCAGGATCACTTTTTTTAGGTAGTTTTCTTTTATTATAGACGCTGCAAGTAATTCATACACAGCATCTTTTACAGTATAGTCTATTCTCAATCGACTTACTTTCTTTGTAATGTCAGGGTCATTTCCATCTAAATGCCTTGTTTTTATTATACCGTTCGCCAACTCATAATCTGGGCTAAAAGCTTTCTTTATTATTGAAAATGCCATAAAAATATATCATTATTTAAAATATAAACACTTGTATTTTTTGAAGGTCCCGAGTTATTGGAGAAAGCCGGGAATAAAATAACTCAGGCATTATATGATGGTAAAAATCAGGGGTTAAATAAATTATTTCAGAAACTACCTGAGTATGGAAATACCAATAATATAAACAGGGCAACCAAAACCGGGAAACTACATATATATCATGTTTTATAAGCGTCATGGCAAATGCAAAAACAATTTATATAAACTCACAATTAACCCTTAATGCCGTCGTAGCTCAGCCTGGTAGAGCGCGTGCTTGGTAAGCACGAGGTCGCGGGACCGAATCCCGTCGGCGGCTTATTATAATCTAATTTAAGGCTTCTATATACTTTAACATTCTTAAAAATGTTATCGGGTGTATACTTAAGGAATTTGGAGATGTTGACACCGTATTTATGTACTTTTTCTACGGATTTAAATACTACCGATACTGAAAATAGGCAGGAGCGATATTTTTGTTAACATAGGTCCAATGGCTATAAATCTTCAGTGTTTTGTTCCGCTCCTCCATATCACACAACAGGGTAATTATGCGCAGAAACTCCCCCACCCATTTCAAGGACCTGTGGCCATGCGGTCGAACCCGGAGATCGTGCAATCGTGATATCTATATCCCCCAGAATATGCATGCTTCTCTTATTCTGGAATAGGAGTTATGAGTTTCTCGTCTTTTGAATGTGGAATGTAAACATCCAAATCATTAAATTGCTTATCAGATACAACCTCTAAAATTGTTTTCTTCTCCATCATTTCCTTAGGCACTAAGTTCCCTACAGCAGTGAATTTAAGGTTAGTTAACAAATTCGCTGAACCAATATACTCTTTCATTCCATTGCGGTTTTGGGACAAAATTATTCGTGAGTT
>JAKAAE010000096.1 GCA_021797225.1 Thermoplasmata archaeon
CATAGGATTTTTTCTTGCCTTCTGTTCGAGTTCATCAATTTTCATTTCTATGCTTTTCTTCTTTCTATTTAAATCTCTTTTACCGAGTCCCATTATTAATAATATTAACATTGTATAAAAATGTTGAGTGATATCTTCATCACACTAAGGCATGGTGCTTCCCTCTTCCGGATTAAAAGTAGGATTCTATAAAAATAAAATATTGAATACTGTAATTCAATAGAATTCTTCCAGGTCTGCTTCTGTCAATTTATATGGTTCTTTATCTTTCAGGTTGTATTTTGATAGGGTTTCATCAGCATCCTCGTAAACAGTAGCTTCTACATCATAGAATATTCCTATGGGTATAGTATGTGCCTCCTCTCCCCACTCAGATGCATGCTTGAACGCTTCAAAAAAGTCCTCCTTATTATTATTTTGCAGTTCGTATGTAGTTTTTCTGAAGAAATCATAACCCTCGATCTTATTATATGTAACACATGGACTGAAAACATCTATGAATGAAAAGCCTTTATGCTGTATTGCTGCCTTTGTAATCTCCGTCAACTGCTTGATATCCCCTGAAAGACCACGTGCAACAAAGGTTGCTCCTGCTGTAAGTGCATAGTGCAGCGGATTAAACGGAGGCTCTATGTTTCCATCTGGCGTGCTCTTGGTAATCCTTCCTATTGGGGTTGTGGGTGAAGCCTGCCCTGTTGTCAATCCGAATACCTGATTGTCTGATACCATATATGTCATATCAACGTTTCTTTTTGCTGCATGATAGAAATGCTGGGTACCCTCAAAGTAACCATCACCATCTCCGCCATAAGCTATTACAGTAAGCTTACGATTTGCCCATTTAACCCCTTCTGCAACAGGCAGTGATCTGCCATGTAGTCCATGATATCCATAGGTATTGATAAATTCCGGCATATTGCTTGAACATCCTATACCGGATGAAATCACAACATCCTCTGGTTTTATATCTAATTGCGAAAGGGCCATTGAAATTGCTCTCAGCTGAGAGAAATTCCCACATCCCGGGCACCAGTCCGGTGCCACTTTGCCTTTATATTCTGTTACTGGTATCATAATTTCTCCTCCACTTTTATTTTCTTTCCAAATATTAACTCTTCCAGCTGTGATGTTAGGTCTGCAGGGAAGAAAGCTTCTCCATCATACTTTCCTATGAATGCTGTATCCACAAGAAACTCCTTTCTTATCAGCCCGTTGAGCTGCCCGGAGAAGTTGTTTTCAACAACTATTATCTTCTTCTTGCCGGAAATCAATTTCTTAATGTCCTGGTTCATAGGATATATATAGGTTATCTCCACTGCACCTATTTTTGTGCCATTTGCCCTCAGGGAATCCACAGCCTCCTCAACAGCTCCTCTGGTTGATCCCCACTGGATTATAACATACTCGGCATTGTCCATTTTATATGTTTTTGTAGCGGGAATTTCTTTTACATATTCATCTAATTTTCTCATTCTTTTCTCCATTGAAAGCTTTCTCTGGGTTGGATCTGTGATTGCATCGCTTACAACTGCCCCGTATTCATTATGCTCATCAGAATCCTCATTATGTATTAAGCCTGGCTGCCCGGGGAATGCTCTCTTGGATATTCCGGTTTCAGTGAATTCATACCTCTTATAGTCTGGTTCATTATCCTTCGCCAGAAGCCCCCTGTCCATATTATAACTGAGATCAAAACTTACAGTTTCATCATGCTCTGCAAGATAAAGATCAGTAATTACAAAAACAGGAAGCTGGTATCTTTCTGCAAGGTTAAATGCCTCCTTAGTAAGGTTAAAAGCTTCCTCCACGGTTCCGGGGGCAAGAACTATTTTTGGCATATCCCCCTGTCCAGCGCCAAGTACCTGATTAAGATCACCCTGCTCGGTTTTGGTGGGCAATCCTGTTGATGGTCCTGGTCTCTGTGCCTCATATATCACCAGCGGGACCTCGGTCATTCCAGAGAGACCAACACCTTCAGTCATAAGTGCAAAACCGCCACCAGAGGAGCCTGTTGCAGCCCTAACACCTGCATAATTAGCCCCTATTGCTGCATTTATTGCACTTATTTCATCTTCTGTGAGTTTAAGAAATACATCATATTTCTTTCCGTGAGTTGCTATAAACTGCAGGAAAGATGAGGCTGGTGTCATTGGATATGCAAAGTACATCTGCATACCTGCATTTATTGCACCGAGTGCTGCTGCATCCCCGCCTGATATTGTATATAGTTTTCTATCAAATTTATCCAGTTTCCTGTAAACTGAATAATTCTGTGAATAATATTCGTATCCTTCTTTGGCAGCACTTATATTAGCGTCTACAAGTTTTCCCTTCTTATTGAATACCTTTTCTATAACTCCTGAAAATATATCGAAGTCCAGTCCGAGGGCAGCTACCACTGAGCCTAGCGCTACCGTGTTTTTAAGCAATGGATTTGCATCATACTTCATTGCTATATCCCTCAAAGGAACAGGGCAGTATTTCACCTCATCGTATTTTTTGAAATTTTTTATAGTTCCCGGGTCATATATGGCTATTCCCTCTAGAGGAGATGCACCTCCCTCATCTATATTTCTATTTGTATGCCTTTCCAGGGAATCCGCATTGAGTGCAACAAGAACATCAAGACCACTCCCTTGATTCTTCACCTTCTCATCCGAAGCCCTTATCTGATACCAGCTCTCACCTCCCCTGATAAGACTCTGATAATAATTGTATGTGCTTATATATAATCCACTTCTTGAGAATGTTTTGGCAAGGGTTAACCCTGCTGACTGAACGCCATCTCCTGCAGCCCCTCCTATTCTAACAATTATTTCTTCCATAATATAAGTTAGTATTTAGTGGTGTATAAATTTTTTTATGGTTACGGAATTTATAATTAGCCATTTGACGTTATTTTTTTGTATATTCTATCCGTGCAAGCAATTTTTTGTTCCGACTTATCCTTGAAAATACTAGTTTTAGGTACTAAAATATTTAATTGTAAATAATTTAATTGACAATTGTTTATCAAATGGAAACTATAAAATATAACCTTAATATCATTAAATGATATATAATGGAAAAAATCAGTAGTTATGACGTTTGGAGGGAATTTTTAAGAACGTGGAAAACATGGTATAAAGCCTCCGAAAAAAATTTAATTTCCATGGGTGTATCTACTGTTGAATACAGGATTTTAAAAAATTTAACAGAGAGAGGTTCACTTCCAATGATTGAACTCGCCAACATAAATATGGTAACACAGGGATGGATAACAGGAGTTGTTGATAAACTGGAAGAATTGGGTTATGTAAATCGAGAAAGAAGCGATACGGACAGAAGGGTTATTAATATAACGGTGTCCAACAAGGGAAAGGCATTTTTTAAAAAAATCGAGACACTTCACTTAAAATTTATAGAGGATTCCCTTAGAAACTTTACTGACGAAGAAAAATATAACATTCTTAATTTCCTGAAAAAAATAGAGATAAACATTGATAAGTAGAATAACCAAGGAAAAAGATTATTATTGATATTTTACTATGAGTTTGTAAATGAGCTATAACGACATATTTCTGATTATATTGATTGTTTTTTCGTGGATTATTATAATAATTTCTCTTGCCCCTGAAATTAATAAAACCAAGCATTTTTCTACCATGGGACCAGCACTCATGGTCAAATCAACCAACAATAAAGGAGTTCTTGATGCAGTGGCAAAACATATACCTGCAAAGGAAATAGGACGCTTTTCAACGATTCTTGTAGTTCTTGGTGGCTTTGTTGCGTTTGCAATGCTTCTTTATGAGGCAATACTCCTGACCATAATCCATGCACCAACGAGTGCTGCACCACCACTCAACGAATATCTTGCACTCCCACTTATAAATCCATTCATACCTTTAGGCTACGGAACTGCAAGCCTGGTATTTGCTGTTGTAATCCATGAAATGTTCCATGGAATTGTAGCAAGGAAGCATGGAATAAAAGTAACAAGTGTCGGTGCACTGTTCTTTATTATACCGGTAGGCGCTTTCGTGGAGCCAGACGAAAAGGAGATAATGGCCGCAGACCCTGTTGTTAGAAGACGTATAATAGCTGCAGGCCCAGGAATCAATCTTATAATTGCAATAGTATGTATACTGTTACTTATATTTGTAATGATGCCGGCATCAGCACCAATACATTCCGGTGTTTATGTTGAGGATTCTACAACGTTATACAGCGGGCATTCCATACCAAAGGGGATGGAAATTATATCCTATGGAAACCTATCAGGAAAGGCACTCAATAATTTGGAAACCAAATCAATGAGTATACCGGGCTGTGCAAATGTAACACTCTTCAATGGCAAAACCAGTACTGTTGAAAGTGTGCCAACTGGGGTAGCGATAGCTGCTTTGCTTTCAGGATTCCCTGCCGAAAAAGCAGGGGTCCAAACCAATTCTATAATTTATAATATAAGCGATAATGGAAAATCAAATATAATTTACAATATTGACACACTGGGAACTGTCCTTGATAAGATAGCACCGGGAACAACCATTAACATGACTGTTATTACATTCGGAAGTTCAGAGCATTACAAAACATATACAATGAAAACAGTATCAACATACAGCTATTACGCAAAGGATGATCCTGCTGCGAATAATGCAGCGTATAAGGATGAAAGTTTCATAGGCGTCGAGATAGATTATTCAGGGATAGGATATGCATCCATAGACAGCATGCACAGCCTTGTGTTCGGAGGACTGATAGCAGGACCTGAATTTTATGAAACGCTGGGGCTACCTATACTCGGACTTTCACCTATTCCCCAAAGCCTTGCACATCTGTTCTCAACACCTTTCAATTCTTATATATTTTTCGGACTTGCAAACAGCCTTTACTGGATATTCTGGATAGATTTCCTCCTGGGTATAATGAACGCACTTCCACTGTCCATACTCGATGGTGGGCAATTCTTCAAAGATACGCTGAATATAGCATCAAGAAGAGAGAGATTTAAATTCCTCAGGGATGAAAAAAATGTTACAAAGATATATTATGCTCTGGGGCTTTTCGTATTCTTCCTGCTCATGTATATCATAATAGCGCCCAGGATTTTATAACTGTTCTAAAAATTTTTTAATATGATTGAAAAAAATATCCGGTTTTTCCATTTGGACACAGTGCCCGGATCCGTCTATTTTAACAAATGTCGATGAGGCAATGAGGTCATGATATTTCATTCCATGTTCAATAGGAACAATAGCGTCATTACTTCCCCACAGGATCAGTACAGGACTCTCAATTCGGTTGAGTTCGTTGAGAAGAGGATCCACACCAAGGCCACCTATTATTATGGCCGATTTGACGATGCCTTTCATGTCTATTAAGCTTTTCAGGGCTGTTCCTGCCGAGGCTGATGGGCCGACAATTATAATATTTTCTAAATATAGTTGTTCAGCAAAATCATGTATTAAATCTGATCCCTTGGAAGGAGATCCGATAAAGTTATACTGAAAGCTGGAATCCGATTTTCCGAAGCCTGGCATATCCAATGCATATACATTATATCCCCACTGCCCTATTTTTCTCAATGCATCTATGTGTGCCCAGGATTCAGCTGTCTGTGTGGTATCATGTAGAAGGATAAAATTTCGCCTGCTTCCCCGTTCGTATGAAAGGTAATGTATATTAATACCTCCAATGGTTATATCACTCTCATTTACTTCCATAAATTCATAATAGGACTGATGTTATTATATTTATAGAGCTCAAATGGTTTGGATTATAATTATAAATACTAACGTCAGGATTTGCAGTATTCTTCATAGATGCATAACAAGGTTAAAATAAGAGCAATCATTAATTAAAATCATGAAACTCAAAGAATCATCGCTGGATTTCCATGCGTTTGTAAGCATATATGGAGACACCATGCTAAATTCATTCATCAAGAAAATATACCAGGTAAATCAGAAAGAATTTGTTTTCCAGTTATACAGATCTGATCTAAAAAAAAGGGATTTTTTTGTTTCGCTGAGTAAGGGCATAGCATTCTATGATGCAGAAAAACCGGAGGAGGCAACACAGTTATCCATGTTATTCCGAAAGCAGTTATCCGAGAAGAGGATAGTTGGAATAGAGCAGATTAATTTTGATAGGGTTGTGAAGATTACACTGCATACTGGACAGGAAATAATACTGGAACTCTTCAGCGGTGGAAATCTGATTATTACCGATAATGGAAAAATTGTCTTTGCTATGGATCAGCATGTGTACAAAACCAGAAAGATACTGATAGGAGAAGAGTATA
>JAKAAE010000097.1 GCA_021797225.1 Thermoplasmata archaeon
AAATATCATCATCAAGGGAGGAAATACCGGGAAGAAGAGGATATCCCGGTTATATGTATACAGATCTGAGCACTATCTATGAAAGAGCCGGGAAAATAAAGGGCAGAAAAGGGTCTATAACACAGATACCGATACTTACCATGCCCGGCGATGATATTACAAATCCGGTCCCTGACCTTACAGGATATATAACAGAAGGGCAGATTACACTTTCAAGGGATCTTAACAGGAAGAATATATATCCAGAGGTGGATGTGCTCTCATCACTCTCAAGATTAATGAACCAGGGAATCGGTGCAGATCATACAAGAGAAGACCACAGAGGGCTGGCTGACCAGCTTTATGCATCATATGCTAAGGGAAAGGACGCAAGGGCGCTCAGTGAAATTGTAGGTGAAGAAGCATTGAGCGATTCGGATAAAAAGTATCTGCAATTTGCTGAAGATTTTGAGGGGAAATATGTAAATCAGGGAAATGTAGATAGATCTATTGAAGAAACCTTGAACCTTGGCTGGGACCTGCTTTCAGTACTTCCAAAGGAAGAAATGAAGAAAGTAAAATCAGCGCATATCCAGAAATATGGTAAATGGGGGAACTGATGGCAAATACCGTAAGATTGACCAGAATTGAATTAATTAATACGAAAAAAAGAATAAAGGTAGCTTCCAGAGGGCTTGAGCTCCTCAAAATGAAAAGGCAATCCCTGGTAATGGAGTTCTTTAAGATAAGCAATGAAATAAAGGGCCTCAAAGAAAATATCAAAAAGGATATAGAAAACGGATTGAATGCTATCAGGATGGCTGAGGTCATTGACGGCACCCTTGAAATTGAAAGAATTTCCTATATGTTCTCATCTCCGGAGATAAAAATAGGTGGAAAAAACATCATGGGGGTAAAAATCCCTGAAATGTCTGCGGAAATAGGGAAAAAGATCATGGATAGCCAGTATATGGCAACATCCGTGCCTGCATCTGTATATAATGCAATGATAATTTTTGATAAAATATTCAACGAACTTCTCGTGGTTGCACAGAAAGAGGCTTCAATGCGCAAATTACTGAATGAAATAGACAAAACAAACAGGCGATCCAATGCCATTGAAAACATCATGATACCGAGATTCAATTCAACATTGAAAATAATTCGTGAACATCTTGATGAGATGGAAAGGGATTCGTTTTCAACCCTGAAATTTGTTAAAAATCATGTGGTAGCAGGGCGAGATAAATAATATGGACAACATAGAAAAATTCAAAAAAATCAGAAAAATCATGCGAATGGTAAATATAACAATGGCAATAGTATTTATTGCTATAACAATCATGGTGATATATAAATGACTGAGATAGATGAATTAAAGGTAATCAAAGACAGGGAAGATGCCAAAAAGAAAGCAATCCAGGCTTTAAAAGATGATATGGAAAAACAGCTGGCCGAAAAAATAAAGGAATGCAATGAAAAATCAAAGAATGTTGAGAATCAGATCATAAATGATTATAATAAAGGCATCGAAGAAATCAAAGAATCGGAAAATAAAAAAATGATTGATACTCTTGATACACAGAAAGCCAGGGCACAGGTTCTGAAAATAGACCTGAAGGAACGTGAAATTGAAGAAAAGGCATATGAAATAATATTAAAATATATTAAAAAAAGTGATTGAATGTTAAAGCCAGTTAAGATGGTTAAAATCAGGATTATAGGACTCAATTCATATAAAAGTACAATAATAGATGATATGCACGACCTGAATGTAATCCAGATTGAAAATACAGATCAGGAGGTTGCAAAAATATTCAACGCGCCTATTTCAAATAGCACATATAAGATACTTGCGGATAATCTCTCCAGGTTCAGGGGATTTTTGTCAATACTCCCCGAAAAACCGGTCAAGGAACGAAAGTATTTCAATTCCAGGGATGAACTTCTTAACTGTGTATCAAAAATAACAATAGCTCCGGAGCTGTCCAAATTAAAGGATGATGAGGATAGATTTGATTCCGTTATAAAGGAATGCCGTACTATTCTGAAGCCATTGGATATAATTGCCAGTTTTAAGGAGGATTTATCCATACTCAACAATGAATATGTAGAAAGTTTTATAATACAATCAAATGCTGAAAATGATAATTTAAAGACTGATTATTCGGTTTTAACAGAACTGGGGAATGGATATTCCATAGTTACAATAAACAGGAAAAATGAGCCGGAGTTTCTTTCATTGCTTTCGTCAAAAACCTATGGCATTATGAAGGTTCCAGAATTAACTGGAAGTGTAAGTGAGAATATCAAAATCCAGAAGAAAACTATAACCGATACCGAGGCTGCGTTGAATGGTATAGAATCATCATTGAACGCTTTATCAGATAAGTATTATGAAGCTATAGCACAGATAGCCGAACAGCTCGAGATATATGTAAAAGAGGAGGAAATACTGAGTAACTTAGCCTCCTCAGAAAATGCTTTTGCAATGGAGGGCTGGATTCCTGCGTTTGAATATGAAAGGGTATCTGATATCCTGAACAAGGATTCCAATAATACGGTTATAATCAGAACTGTTGAAACAAAGGAAGATCCGCCTACAAAACTTTCCAATCCAAAACATTTCAGGATATTTGAGTTCTTCATCAGGTTTTATTCACTTCCTGAGGAATATGAATTTGATCCCACTCTCATTTTTGCCCTTGTTTTTCCTGTATTTTTCGGTTTAATGGTGGGTGATGCAGGTTACGGCCTTGTTATACTTCTGGTATCATTATTCATAATACACAGGATAGATCATCCTCCGGCAAAAAGCCACATTCCCAAGAAAATCTCGGGCTTCGTATTGATGATCATGGGTAAAAATTCATTGAAAACGCTTGCAAAGGCATTGATACCGGCATCTATCATTGCAATAATATTCGGTATAATATTCAATGAATTTTTCGGATTTACAATATACCCGGTACCGTTTCAGATTAGCCCGGCCCCGATTCCCGTTACACATATAGGTTTGCTGCTGGTTATTTCCGGTTATATAGGTCTTTCATTTGTAACCTTCGGATTTATTCTGGGCATAATAAACAACCTTTATATAAACCACAGAAAAGCAGCCGTAGCAAAGATAGGCTGGATACTCATGGCATGGGCTTTTGCCATATTAGGATTGAACCTTATACACAAGGTAAGTTTAAGCCCCACAGAATTCTCTTCACTTATAGGCTATGTTATGCTTATTATAGGATTTATAATGGTCATTGTGTTTGAAGGCACTCTTAGTCTGATGGAGATTCCATCAATTATTTCGCATGTGCTTTCATACACGAGAATTGTGGGAATATTGCTTGCATCCGTTGTTCTTGCCCTGGTAATAAACACGGTATTCAGGGCTACCCTGTCCGATCCTTTCTATTTCATTATACTGGGAGTAATTATACTTGTAGTAGGCCAGTTATTCAACCTTGTAATTGCAGTATTTGAGCCCGGTATACAGGGAGCAAGGCTTCTTTATGTTGAGTTCTTCTCAAAATTCTATTTCGGAAATGGAAAGCCATTTTCCCCTTTCGGCAGCAGCAGGCATTTTACTATTAAAAAATTCGATAAAAAATAAATTTTTTCATACTGAAAAGATTAATATTGGATTCGCGATTTATTGTTTTATGGAAACTATAAAAAATATTGAGGTATATGAACTGGGTTCACCGGAAGAAAAATCATCACCATGGAGCTCTACTATATTGATATTGAAATTAACATCATCAGAGGGGAGAGTCGGTTTCGGGGAGGCACCGACGACCATGATGACATTACCAGTAAAGGAGAGTTTAAACGAGGTCGCCAGAATATTTCAGGATAAGAATTACTTCGATGTGGAGAAGAACATGCGTGAATATTACAGGAATGCTTTTTATGTTACAAAATCCATTGAGGAAACGGCTGCATTAAGTGCCTTTGAAATAGCATCCTGGGACCTTATAGGGAAAAATCTTGGATCACCTGTGTATAATTTACTTGGAGGGGAATTCAATGATAAAATCAGGGCATATGCCAACGGATGGTATTCAGATTGTGTTTCTCCTGATGATTTTATAACAAAGGCAAAAAAACTGGTTTCTAAGGGATATACAGCTTTCAAGTTTGATCCTTTCGGTGAAAACTATGATAAAATTACCGTTGAATCAGTTAAAAAATCTGCTGCAATAGTAGGTGGTATGAGAGATGCACTGGGAGACAATATTGATTTATTGATTGAATGCCATGGAAGGTTTGCTCCGAAATACGCTGTCATGGTAGGAAAAGCCCTGGAAGAATATAATCCATTATTTATTGAAGAGCCTGTACATCCTGAACTGGAGCATTTCCTTCCAGAATTCCGTGAGAGGGTAAATATACCTGTTGCCCTTGGAGAAAGGCTATTGAATAAGGAGGATTTTGCCAGGTATATTTCCGGTGGAATGGTGGATGTAATACAGCCAGATATAACCAATTCAAAGGGCATACTGGAAGCGAAGAAAATAGCATCAATAGCAGATTCTTTCGGTATTCCAGTGGCATACCATAATGCATTCGGTCCTGTGCAGACAGCAGCTACATTGAATGTCGATTACACTATTCCGAACTTTTTGATACAGGAGAGCTTTGAGGAATCGTGGCCCGTATGGAAGAAGAACCTGTTTACCGGGTATTCTGTAGAAAATGGATATATGAAGCTTTCAGGAAAGCCCGGCCTTGGAATAGAGGTTGATGAGAAAATTTTGAGGGATAGTGTTGTATCAGGAATGGAGCCACTTGGAACAGAACCGCCATGGGTTGTTTCAGGAACATTCAAAAAATTATAATTTTATTCTTCAAAATGTTTTATTTTTCTCTCAACGGAATTTTCTACATCTGTCCTGTGGTCTATTTTTAGTATTGTTTCTATACGTGGAAACCCGAGATTCTCGAGAAACTTTTCTGCGTCCTTTACAGTGTCAAATAAGATATCGAGGTTATCACATTCTATTACAGTGGCCATGCTGTTTGGGTAGCATTTAACTGACTTGTTTTCTTCCATGTGCTTGACCACTTTCTCTATGGTATTTCCAACCGAAACTCCCTTTCCTATTGGATAAAATGTAACGTCTGCTACTATCATGATGATATATTGAAGATGTGTATAAATATCAATGGATGCTGTAACTATTTCACGGTGATTAAGTGTTATTCTATCAATAATGGTAAGACTATCAAAGCTATTTTATAACAGAAAACTGCTCTATGAGTTTATTAAAAACTAAATTCCCATAGTTGTTTCATCCTCTCTTCCTGAGCCTTTTGTGCCAACATACCTAAATCTTTTATCTCTTCTGCAATTTTTATAAGATTGAGAATAGTCTCACCATATGGCTCTCCCGGATACTTTTTAATTCTTTTAAAATCCTCTAAAACAACTTTTTTTATCTGGATTGTCGTAACTTAGGATCTTTGCATTATTAATTATCTATAGTTATCATATAATAGTTTATATTATTACACATAGCTCCATATTTAATGACTGAATTATCAAATCATATAGAATATTTGTGAAGGCATAAACCAAATTAATAATGAAATATATATGAAAAATTAATAGGTTGTCTGTAGTTCAATAAACCTATTATTTTATAAATAAACATAGATATAATTATTCAATGTAGACATAATTAAATGAATTTTGTTAAGCGAATATTGCCTATAAAAATACTAACTTTATATAATTGATTATCTGAATGGTTAAGTGGACCGGTCGGGATTTGGACCCGAGCCCTCCTGCTTGCAAAGCAGGCGATCTACCGCTGATCTACCGGCCCAGTTAATGGAAATTGAACTACAATTATTAAATGTTTCTAAACCGGCAGTAAATCGGCAGGGTGGATATATAATTTAAAAGAATATTATTACAGGGGGAGGGAGGTATATTTCCACTGGAACTTAAAAAGTGGGTATGGGTATATTGAGAAGATAATTATAATATTATATATAATATAATAATAAAATTATGTAATATATAAATGAATATAAAAGTTTATATTATTATATTATAAAGCGATACACTTATTTTTATTTATTAATATAATATAATATAATAATAAATAATATTCATATAAATATAATAAATAAAAAATAATTCTTATTTTATAATTTTTGGTTTTGAAACTTCTGCATTTACAAGCTTTCCACGGATCTGGATATATACATTATTTCCAGTTTTACTATATTTTCTATCT
>JAKAAE010000098.1 GCA_021797225.1 Thermoplasmata archaeon
CGATTATGGCATACAACTTTTAGGCCATTAATTCCAGGCTTATTTGTATGCTCCGATGGTGTAGTCAGGCCAAGCATTCCGGCCTTTCGAGCCGATGACTCGGGTTCAAATCCCGGTCGGAGCACTCCTATAAACGGTTAATGCTTTAACTCAAAAAATCAATAAATTCTATTTTTCCTTGTATCGTTTAGACCCGGTTTTTGTCATATAAAATACAATTATATACTTGTTTAATCATTTTATAATTTACGGGCAGTAATTAAGGAAAATAAAAATCAGAATTGCACTTTGAGAATATTATATAAAAATCATGGCTGAAAAACATGTCAAAACAGCTAAAATTTAATTCAAACAGTCTTAAGGGCATAATCACTAAAGGACTTCACCTGTGTTTTTGCCATCTTTTGCTCTATATTTTTACTATTAATTCCCGTTATCAACTCTCCACTATTCATGGCATTTCTCTTTTTATGGGAATATGTTTTTCCGTGGAAGTTTTACTATTTATCTAACGTACTCTCATGGCTCAAGTTTCTGGGTTTTATGCGCCGGGAACGTAAATTGTGAAATCATATTAATGTTTCAAAATTTCAAAGCTGGATATGGAATTTTCTCTGTTTGCCACCTATATAACGCATAGCCATCAAAAATTTCTCATCGTGGTGGCTGGAAAATATATGGGTAAGCTCATGCACCAGAATTTCCCTTATATCGACCCTTGATAATTTAATTGTATCTTCTCTTACTAGAATGGTAGAACCTTTCAGCATCGATATTATAGATTTATCACGGAAATTCCTGACAATCTCAAAATTTATTTCCCCAACAAGATAGAATTTGCCACTGCTGGATAGTTTGGAAAATTCCAACTTTATGATGCGCTTCAATCTAATTCTCAAATATTCTTTCAATGCGTGTTCATCAAAGGAAACTGAAATGTAAAGTATGTTTCCAGATTGTTTAGGTCTTTTCCTTTCGTTTTTTATGGCCGTAAGTTTTTTGCCCATTATATATCAACTTTCCTATCCGTAATTATATATTGTTATTATATAATTGCCATTATAAGAGAACTTTCTATTATCATTTATAGGGTAGACCACATCCTGGGATTGCCCACCTCATCTTTTGTGCGGAATATATAGTTTGTCTCAAAGAGGTTCAAATCAAGGGCGTAAAATTATATATTCGCTGTGCTATAGTGCTCTTATATATTATTGGCTATATTTTATATATTCTTTTCCTGATTTCAAGTGGTATTATCACGCCATATAATATTCCTCGAAATGTTCACTGACATACTGTTTCATTCTATCGGACATATAGTTAAAAAAATATTATCTATTATTATAGTTATCGCAAATACATAATATTTTTATATATCAACTAGTTATATTTTGTATGTCTGTTTCTGTAAATAAAACAAAGACACCATGGAAGCAAGTAAACTGGTCTTCTTTTTATGCTGCATGGGGGGGTTGGGTTTTAGATGGATTTACTACCTTCGTATATGCATTTATTGATCTTGCTGCCACAGAGTACCTCTTGCCGGCATCTGGTATAAGTCTTAGCCTCACATCATTCTACCTTTCTGCTTTCTTTGCAGTTTTCCTAATAGGGTGGGGCACATCTTTCATATTCGGCCCCTTGGGTGACCGTTATGGAAGAATCAGGATACTTACCCTGAGTATAATACTATTTGCAGTAGGGTCAGTATTGAGTGGTCTTTCAACTAACGCCTATGAATTCATGTTTTTTAGATTCATAACTGGCCTTGGAATTGGAGCAGAATGGTTTTCAGGTGGCACTACGGTAGCAGAAGTATTTCCTGAAGATAGAAGGGTAATGGGTGCTGGTCTCTTCCATACGGGTTTTTATTTCGGTTTTCTGTTCGCAGCTCTGACAGAACTTATTCTGGAGCCGTTTATAGGGTTCAGGGGAATGCTAATTCTCGGAGGTTTGCCGGTAATTTTTATAGTTTATGTCAGATACAGAACCAAGGAACCGGAGAAATGGGAGAGAGTCAAAAAAGCTTCAAACGACTCAATTACAGCAAAGGAGTCGTTCTTTTCGATATTCAGGAAGGGGTATGCCAAATATACCATAATTTCTTCACTGGTTATGGCAGCAGTAATTCTAGGGCTGTATAGTGGAACAGTTTACGTTCCGACTATCATAGATGATATAACGGCAAAGCTCGCTATCCTGAAATATCCAGTTGTTTATTACGTAGCGGCAGGTGGTGCTGAAGTTTCTATTTTTACAATAATTGGGTGTATTCTCATGCCCGTCCTCGCTGAAAAATTTGGTAGGAGAATTACACTGATCATTTTCCTTATACTGATGACCATAAGCGTTTTTCTCATATATGACATAGTGTTTTATCTTAATTCTCTTCTCTACCTGTATCTTTTACTCCCAATACTGGGGCTTGGCGGTGCTGACTTTGCCGTGTTTACATTGTGGGTTCCGGAACTGTATCCCACAGAATTCAGAAACTCCGGGTTTGCTGCTATTACCACATTTGCGAGATATTTTGCCGCTGCACTTATATTCCTAATAGGTTATCTGTCCCTTATAGTTGGTTTCGGCCATGCTGTCGCTTTAACCGCCATTGGATTTGTTATTGTGATGCCTCTCGTATTTATGATAAAGGAAACTAGGGGTGAGGTTCTACCTGAGAAAATTCTTGCAAATTCTAATCCTGGAAAAAAGTAAATTTTAATTTAAATATACAAATGTAATTCTTTCATTAATTTTTTACTTGTAGAAACTTTTAAGTTTAATTATATTATATATTTGCATATGGATAATACATCACTGAAAGGGATCAGGATTCTGGACTTAACTCAGGCCATGGCTGGACCAATGGCCACAATGCTTCTTGGAGATCTCGGAGCGGACGTAATAAAAGTGGAGCCAATAACCGGAGACCAGAGCAGAAAATGGGCCCCCCCATATCTTAATGGAATGTCTGCCTATTTCATCAGTGCAAACCGGAACAAGAGAAGCATAGTCATAGACCTGAAGTCTCCTGAAGGTAAAGAAGTTTTCAAAAAACTGGTGGAAAACTCAGACATTTTAATAGAAAATTTTAGACCAGGCACAATGGAAAAGATGGGATTCTCCTATAATGACATCGTAAAGGTAAATGCCAGTATTATATACTGCAGTGTATCTGGTTACGGTCAAACTGGTCCGGGGAAAGACTTACCCGGTTACGATCTCACTATACTGGCAAACAGCGGATTGCTAAGTATTAATGGAGAACCAGGAAGACCTCCCGTAAAGTTTGGTGTGCCAATAGCAGATATAACTGCTGGTTTATTTTCAGATATAGCAATATTGTCGGCTCTTTTCGAAAGAACTAAAACTGGGAAAGGGCAATATATAGACATGTCAATGCTAGACGCAAACTTTTCCATACTTACCAATCAGGCATTAAGCTATTTTGCTACAGGGAAGAATCCACAGAGGCTTGGTTCAGCTCATTCTACCATAGCACCATACCAGGTTTTTGCGACTTCCGATGGGTATATTGCTATAACAGTTGGAACAGAGAAACTGTGGTCAATATTTGTTGATGTTATAGGAAGAAAGGATCTTGCAGAAAATCCTGATTTTAGGACTAATGTACAAAGGGTTATGAACAGAGAAAAGCTCGCTTCAGAGTTAAATGAAACTTTTAAAAATTATAAAATAAGTGAGTTAGCTGAAAAGCTAACCCTGGCCGGGATACCATTTGCACCTATCAATACCGTGGAAGATGCAGTTAAGAGCCCACAAATTAAAGCAAGGGAAATGGTTACAGAAATGAAATCTCCATATGGCAGTATAAATCTAATAGGAAGTCCTTTCAAAATGTCGAGGACGCCTGGAAAGATAAGAATAGCACCCCCCCAATTGGGTTATAACACAGTTGAAATCCTGAAATCGGTTGGAATAGAACAGAAAGAAATAGATAATCTTATTAAAAAGGGGGTTGTTAACGGTAGTGTTTCTGTGGATCAGTCTACTAAATAAATGGAATACAGATCAGTTTGTTATATTCCTGTTCAGTGTGTAGTAGCATTAATAAATACACAGAATTATAGATACACTCCATAATGTTTATTTAAATTGTTACACTATATATTTATGCCATACAAAACCATAAAAACAATTGAAAAAAATGATACGGGTTTTATTTATTTTGATAGGGAAGATCACCTGAATACCATTACTGTTGACATGGTAAATGATATTATCGACGCATTATCGAATATGGAAACTAGCTGTAAGTCAATTGTAATTGGAGGAAAAAAGAATTTTTCTGCTGGAGCCGATATATTGCAATTTCCTGAGTTAAATCCCGTAGAAGCCTATGAATTCCATAGAAAATTAAATGAACTTGCCATTTATTTCAGGGAATATAGCAGGCCTGTAATATCATTTTTAAATGGATATGTATTTGGTGGTGGCCTTGAACTTTCGCTTTCAACCGATATAAGGGTGTGCGGCAAAGATTCATTATTGAGCCAGCCGGAGATCGGGCTTGGTATAAATGCCGGTGCTGGAGGGAATGTGATACTGCCCCACGTTGTTGGGCGTAATCGTGCATTGTATATGATATTGACCGGCACAAAATTAAATGCTTCCACAGCCTACGATTTTGGGCTGGTAGATATACTTGCTGACGACGCACTGGAAGAAGCAACACACATAGCGGGAATAATCAATAGCAAACCTGAAAATACAGTAAAGCTAGCTAAACGTGCGGTAAATAATACTTCACCTGCAGATGTTAGAACGAATCTTGATTATGAGGCTGCATTATTCGGGATATTATTCTCCGATAAAGATACAAAAGAAAGTATAAATAATTTTATAAAAAAGAAAGGAAAATAATTTTTGTTCTTCGGATAACCATTTAAGAGTTATGCCTGAAATAGTTTATTCTTCAATTTCAATAAAATTGCTCTCTTCCTTAAGATTATATGTTTCAAAGGTGTATTTCTCCATGGGAGTTTGAGGTGCAATGAACGGTTGCTCAACCATTTTTCCTATATCAAATTCAAATTTTGCATAGTGGCAATGGTAGTATAACTGGTCTGGAGGTTATATGATATATGCTAGAATAGATATGGTCAGGTTGTGTATGTAATTATGTGTAAATATAAACCCCCTGTTACCAATGAATTTAATCATTAAATAACAGAAGAAGAGAATATAAAAGCGCCTCAATATTACACTAAAAACTGCCCGAAAGTAGATGGGGCAGATCCGTGCGAAGAACTCTCAACATCGCTCTTGGTAACGGGGGCAATGAGACGTGCCGCCAGTTTAGCATCCGTGATTCCTGATTTTCCAATACTGGATATTCTTTCAAAGATTACAAAAAATTTATGTAATATCCTATGTCAGTTGCTCTGTCTGGTATGTTCCCTGTCATTAGGACAGGTGAGTTCATGCCAAGAAATTTTCATATTGATATATTTTTCATCTACTGTTCCGTAACGGGTCTTAAGTGGGTAGATCAAAAAGGCATAAATGCATATCACCTGCTAAAGTGTATTATTTAAAAATTAAGGAAACAACAAGAGAAGGAGGTAATAATAAAATTCATGCACGAAGAATTTCTCGAGCAAGAAATACTTCAACACATGGTATAAGCACATATCTCATTATTTAAGTTTTTCTATAATCATTGAGTTTGCCATTCCTCCACCTTCACATATGGCTATCAGCCCGTACCTTTTGTTGTGTTGTTCAAGTACGTTTAGTAATGTGGCCAATATTCTAGTTCCAGTTGCACCCAAGGGATGACCAAGTGCAATTGCGCCACCATCCACATTTATCTTGTCCTCTGGAATTCCAAACTCCTGCTTCCAGGCTAGCACTACCGATGCAAATGCTTCATTAACTTCAAAAAAATCAATTTCAGAAGCTTCCATTCCGGCTTTTTCAAGTACCTTTGCAGTGGCGGGTATAGGGCCGGTTAGCATTGTTACTGGATCAACTCCAACTACGGCTGCAGATACTACCCTGGCCCGTGGCTTAAGTTTATATTTATCAAGTGCTTCCTGAGACGCTAGCAAGGATACACTGGCCCCATCTGAAATCTGGCTCGAGTTTCCTGCTGTGATTAAATCAAAGCCATTGATAGCTGGAGGAAGTGTTTTCATCTTTTCCAGATCAGGATTTTTCCTTATGCCCTCATCATGGTCCAGTATTGTAACAATACCT
>JAKAAE010000099.1 GCA_021797225.1 Thermoplasmata archaeon
AAAAACCCGGTTTGATAAATTCCAACAAAAGTGGACCTTCCGGATGCAGGAATCCATTTCTGTATAGTTGATGTATCTGAGACATAAACGGTTGCAGAAAAACAGCCCAGGAAAAACTGAATTATAAAAATTTCCGGATATGAATTCTTTCCAAAATAAAAAAAGGAAAAAACTATTATCATCAAAAGAAACGATAATTTAGCAACCCTGGCCACTCCTATACGGTCAGCGATTATCCCTGACGGAATCTGGAACACTGTGTATCCAATCCAGTAAGAAGTTATGAAAAGTGAGGCCATGTAAACCGATATGTTTAATGATGTAACAAGGAGAGGTATCAATACTGGTATAAAAAATCTCAGTGTAGAATTCATAGAAAACGAGAAAATCGAACTTCCCAGTATATACGTAAAACGGTTTATCCTTGCATTTTCAATATTTTCCCGCATTTAGAAGTTAAGTGTGAAATACCATTAATAATTTATCAATGAAATATATATCACAAAAGAAGGGTCCATGTAATTATTTCATGGAGTATATATCCACTGAGAATAATTAATTACCTCTCATGCCATAAACCACTATGAATTCTATTGAAAAAATTACCGTACCCATAGAGATTAGGGCACTCAAAACAGCCAATATATATCATGTTTCAGGTAATGCAAATTATATTGTTGATACAGGAATGTCTGAAAATAGTTACAGAGAATTAAAAAATGGCGTGGAACTGGATAAAATAGACTTCTGTATCATAACCCATTTACATATAGATCATATAGGAGGTGCACTTTATCTTACAAAAAATCACAGAATTCCTGTGTATATCTCAGAAAATGATTACAATGCAATTAAATACATAACTGATAATAAGGATGAATATTTCAGGGATTATAGGACTCTGATGATCTCAAATGGTGTTCCCGAGGGTCTATTTAATAAAATTCTGGAGGGAAATCCCATTATTAAATTTATAAATTATTATTCTGCGCTGGATTTGAATATAATCAGAGATTTTAACCTCAAAGATACCGAAATTATAGATGTGCCCGGGCATTCTCCAGGATCCGTAGCCATATATCTTAAGGATATTCAGGCGATGATTACCGGGGACCATGTACTGAAAAATATATCCCCTAATATTAGCGTGTACAGCAATGGTGTGGATTATCTCGGTATGTACATTGAAAGCCTCAAAAAGATTCAGAAATATGTAGTTAAAACAGGTTATCCGGGGCACAGAGACAATATTGATGATTTTTCCGGGAGAATAGATGAAATTATACAGCATCATCAGAGAAGAATAGAAGCAATGAAATCGCATCTTTCTAATTGGATAACGGCATTTGAACTAGCATCAACTATTGAGTGGAGCAAGAATCGCAAATTAATGGATATGAACTACATGGAGCAAAACTTCGCAGTAATGGAAACCATAGCACATTTAAAGTATATGGAAAACAATGGAATTATCGAAAATAGATATATAAATAACGTATATATGTATAAAATTACGGAATGATATAAATTTTAGAATTTATTCGTTTTAATTATTAAAAATGTAGCGTATTATACATAACAAATTTCATAGATATGACTAATCAGTAAGGAAAATATTTTTATTTATCTATTATATCCTGATTTGATAAATATGGATGATATAGTGAAAATTGCAAAAATGAAACCAGATGAAAGAGAAAAAGCCATGCAGAAGTTATTTGCAGAAATGTTCAAGGAGAACGATGCCAGTAAGGTAAAGGCTATGAGAGATTTAATAACAGAAATGAATAAAACCGATGATGAGACATATATCGGTCTCTGCATGACAAACATGGGAATTGCATCAGGCTTTAGTGATGAACAGTTGAAGGGCTTTGTGGCACTACGTATGCAGGCTAATTCCGAACTCCCACCGGACTTACAGAAAAGAGATATGAAAATGATGCAGAGTGCCATGCAGAGAATGCCGCAAGAATCAATTCAGAAAATATCTAAATTTATGTGATCATAAATTTATTATTTTATTGCGAAAATTTTGTTCAATATAAAGTTAAATTTTAAGTTCTTGACTTTTTTACAAAATATTTAAATTAAATTGATAACTACTCTCTTATTCCAGTTAAAGGGAATATGGGATTTTTAGATCCCGCTGCAGTGACCCGACTGCGAGAAGTGATTAGATGAATGAGCAATCGGAAGATAGAAAACGTACTTTTATTTTAATCAGTGTATTAATCGGAATGCTGATGTCTGCAATAGACACAACAATAGTGCTTCTGGCACTGCCAACAATGACGGTGGATTTAAAGGCACCATTTCTGGATACCATATGGGTAATCCTCGTATATCTTCTGGTGCTCGCCACTTTAACAACACAGATGGGGAAACTGGGAGATATTTTCGGACGAGGAAGAATTTTCAATGCAGGATTCATAGTATTTATAGTGGGTTCTGGAATGGCCGGTGCATCTCCAAATGTGGATTTTCTTATTCTATCAAGAATCGTGCAGGGTTTCGGTGCAGTACTTCTTCAGGCAAACAGCAATGCAATCATAGCAGACTACTTTACTGCCGGCGAAAGGGGCAGAGCCTTCGGAATTACCAGTATGGGATGGAGCATAGGCGGAGTTTTAGGAATAATTCTTGGCGGCGTTATTACTACTTTCATAGGATGGAGGTACATATTTTACATAAATGTGCCCATAGGCTTAATAGGATTTTACATGGCTGAAAAGTATATCAAAGACAACAGAAAATCCACAGTAAAAATAGATTACACCGGCACAGCACTCATAATTGCTATACTGGGATTAATATCATACGGTGCTGTGGAGGTTGCTTCTCTGGGTGCCAATTTAACAAATATCTCTATGGTCATAGCGGGACTTATAATTCTAATCCCATTCGCCATTATAGAAAAAAGGTCTAAAAGCCCTGTTATAGACACAAGAGCATTTAAAAACAGAAAGTTATCGCTATCGCTGATGGCAGCGACACTTCAGGCAATAGGATTCCTTTCGGTGCTATTTATTTTAATTATGTATTTGCAGGGTGTAAGAGGCTTCTCTCCATTTGATGCATCACTGATACTAGTGCCAGGATATCTCTTATCAAGCCTGCTATCCCCTAAAATGGGCAGATTATCAGATAAAGTTCCTCCTGGCATAGTTGCAGGCACCGGAATTTTAATCATGGCCATGGGTATAGTTGTTTATCTGTTTCTTGGTGTTACTAGCCCAATATATCTGGTCATAGTCGGATCCATAATTACGGGACTTGGAGGTTCAATGTTCTGGCCCTCGAATACAAGTTCTGTCATGTCAAATTCTCCCAGGGAGCTCTATGGTTCTTCATCCGGGCTTCTGAGAACACTTACGAATATAGGCACTCTTCTCAGCTATGTAATTGCAATAACAGTAGCAGCGTCTACGGTGCCCAGATATGTTACATTCGAAGTGTTTCTGGGCTTGGATAAGTTGGAGGGGAATGTATCATCTAAATTTGTGATAGGTCTCCACTCTGCACTTCTGGTTTCCATGATAGTTTTAATTATCGGGGCAATAATGTCATTTATCACAGGAATAAAGAGCAAGAAAGTCATTGTCGCCGAATCAAACCAGAGCGGTGGAAAATGAAATAGAAATAATTAAATTGTTGGAATTAAGTTGATTTTTCTCTCTCCATATCCTGTAATTTTTTCCAGTCAACCTTTCCTGAAGCAGTTTTAGGAAGAGAATCCGTAAATTCTATAATATGAGGATATTTATAACCACCGATATTTTCCTTTGCCCACGTCACAATGTCAATTTCTTTTATTTTTCTATTCTTTCCTGAATCTTTCAGAACAATAAACGCCTTGACTTCTTCTCCTGTTCTATGATCAGGTGTTCCTACTGTACACACCTCAAGTATGTGCGGATGCCGTAGCATGAGGCTATCAATTTCAGCAGGCCAGACTTTGAATCCAGCACGGTTAACCATTCTCTTTACCCTGTCCACAACGAAAAATGACCCCTCTTCATCCATATATCCTATGTCTCCAGTTCTAAGGAATTTTTTACCATCAATGTATATAAATGCTTTTTCTGTATCGTCTGGTTTGTTAAGGTAGCCTTTGAAAAGGCTCGGTCCGCTAACAACGATTTCTCCTGTTTCCCCCTTTACAACCCTGCCTGTTTCTGTGGAAATTATCCTTGCATCGTATCCGAACTGCGGGATGCCTATACACTGGAGTTTTCTGTGCTCGGGTGGATTTATATGTGTCTGTCCCATTGCCTCGGTCATGCCATAGCCCTCCACAAATGGTATATGGAACAAATCTTCCATTTTTTCCGCAAGCACCCTAGGCATTGCCGCTCCACCACCGCCTATGAATCTCATTGATGAAAAATCCCTTTTCCCTAAATCTTTCTGGTTCAAAAGATCAACTATCATGGGTGCAACTGAAACAAAATGTGTTATTCTGTATTTCTCAATAGCCTCGATTGCAGCCTCACTATTCCATCTGGTTAAAATTGTAACAGTGGCCCCGGCGAATATAGGGGATAGCATGGAAAATGCCAAGCCTGTTACATGGAAAAACGGTGCAGCACCGAGTTCATTTGCTGATGATGTTAGTCGTCTCCATATGGAAGCACCCATGGCATTTGCTATTACAGATTTATTGGTGTGCACACATCCTTTTGGTATCCCTGTGGTACCAGATGTATATGCTATCAGGGCTTCATCATCCATTTCTGAATTATACTCTAATTCTCCCTTTCTATGTTTTATAACTTCTTTCCAAGGTATACCAGAGATTGAGTATTCGGACATTATGAATTCTGGAACTGGAATATCTGGGTCTTTAATATAGTCACGAAGTGATCCACAGACAAAGGGTATATGGAATTCAGTATTCAGTTTTTCAGGGATTTTCACAAGTTCAGAGGTTGTGATTATCATTTTCATATCTGTTTCTTTTACAATGTAGGAGGCAGTGCTGTAATCAAGTGCTGGGCTCATAAGAACTATTGTGGCACCGGCCCGTGCTATGGCGAAAAAAGAGATTATGAAATGTGGCGAATTCTGCATCATTATTCCAATCCTGTCACCTTTCCTGATTCCAATGGATTTTATGTACAACGATAAGTTATTAATGTCCTCGCTAATTTCACTATACTTTATATGATTTCCATAATATATCGCTGCATCTTTAGTTCCATATAGGGAGGACGATATCTCCATCATCTTCCATATATTCATATCTGGATAGTCTATAGTATAAGGCAGATAATTTGGCCAGATTTTGAACCATTCATATTTTTCCATAGAGAAATAAAAATATAAATGTATTTAAATTTATTCAGAATTACATTATAGACCTATAAAGGATAAATCGATACTTATCGGTTAATAAGAAAATTAAATAATAGAATTATATTAAATGTTCATGGTTATTTCAGCAGAGGAATATAGAAAAAGCCTCAATGATGGAAGAGTTGTTTACTATCGTGGGAAAAAGGTCGAGAATGTTACAGAGCATATTGCATTAAAAGTTCCGGTGGAACATGCTTCCTCTATATATAAATTACAATTCGATGCCAATTATAAAGGAATTACATGTTACATGGATGATAAACTGGGGAATATAAGTTCTTTTTACAGAATTCCCAAAAATACCGATGAACTGATGCAGCGGCATGATCTAATATACGAAACTACAAGAATTGGGAGAGGGCAGTTCAATATTGTCAAGGCTATAGGAACTGACGCCATTTTTGCCTTAATGTATGTAACAAGAAGAATTGATGAAAAATATCAAACCAATTATTATGAAAACGTAATGAAATTTTACACATATGCCGCCGGGAAGGACCTTAGCCTTGCACTGGCCCAGACAGATATGAAAGGAGACAGATCCCTGAAGCCATCAGAACAAAATGACCCTGATATGTATGTGCATATTGTTAAAAGGGATAAAAATGGAATATATGTGTCCGGTGCAAAGGCACATACTACCCAGTCTATAGCCGCCAATGAACTTCTAGTAATACCTACTAGGAACATGGGGGCAGATGATATGGATTATGCAGTGGCTTTTGCAATACCTGCTAATACAAAGGGAATAACCATGTTTGCCCGACCATTGAAGGAAGTTGAAACAGTGGCAAATGATACACTTTCAGTCATAGGAAGAAAAAAAGATCGGAA
>JAKAAE010000100.1 GCA_021797225.1 Thermoplasmata archaeon
ATAATCTTGTTTAAGATTTGCTATAATAGATAGTCTTAGATAAGATTATTTAAATATCATAATTGCATGTATAATTATGTATTTATTTTTCCTGGAATTTGTTGTATTGGGAATAATAGTTGGGGCACTAACAGGCGTCCTTGGTTCAACCGGTGTTGTTGCGGTTGTTCCTGCACTAATAATTATAAATTCTGAATTACCGCAGGATGCCATAGGCACAAGCCTATTGATAGATGTTATTACCTCGCTCATTGTTGCCTACGTATATTTCAGGAGGGGCAGGGTAAACATCAAAAAAGGAATACCTATGATTATAGGCGCAATAATCGGCTCACAGATTGGTGTCAGGGTAGCTTTCCTCATTCCGCCTGTATATATAAAAATAGGATTTGCCGTTTTTATAATTGCCATGGGCATTTATTCGTTAATCAGGAAGAAAAATTTGTCCCAAAATGAAAGCAGGAAAAATATAAAAAATATAAATATAAATGCATATGGAGTAGTTTTAATTTCAATACCTATAGGGCTAGCAACCGGAATACTTGGAGCCAGTGGAGGAATAATGTTTCTTATCATAGCAATTTTAATACTTAAACTGGATATAAAAACTGCAGTCGGAACGGCAACGTTTGCAATGATAATCTCAGCTTTCTCGGGTACTATAGGATACCTTATTATCGGGCATATAGTAATTCTGGCTGCTATTATTATAGGCATAGTATCCATAATATCAGGATTTATCTTTTCCCGGATAGGAAATAATTTAAATCCCCTAACCACATATAAAATTCTGGGGATAGTTTTTATAATAATAGGGATAGTTCAAATAATTTTGTGAGGATGGGTCATGATTGTAAAAGATTATAAATGGATTGCTCTTATTATAATGAGTATTTCGGAATTAATGGTTATGAGCTTATGGTTCAGTGCATCTGCCGTAGCACCTGAACTTGCTACTATCTGGGGTATTTCCGGAATAGGTACGCTTATTGTAACCCTGATGGTACAGTTTGGTTTTGTGGCAGGTGCTCTGATAAGTGCTTCCCTTGGACTTGCAGATAAAATTAATCCGAGAAAATTGTTTGCATTTTCAGCCCTCATGAGCGCGTTATTCACAGTAATGTTTGTATTTCTATATCATTATTTTTTTATTGAAATGATTTTGATGTTGTTAACCGGTATTATGATGGCAGGTATTTATCCTGTTGCTGTTTTGATTGTATCAAGCTGGTTTCCATCAAGACGGGGTTTAGCTCTTGGTATTGTTATTGCAGGGCTTACACTTGGATCTGCATTGCCACACATAATACTGGATTTGCCATTTATCCGAGAATGGGAAGCGCTTCTGGAATTTTCCTCAATGTTATCGCTTTTAGGCGGGGCTATGGTTTTCTTGATCTTGCGTGATAATAAAAAATATATGAATGCGCCTAAATTTAAATGGGATACAATTAAACTGATAATCAGAAATAAACCTGTAATGCTTGCAAATTATGGCTATTTCGGGCATATGTGGGAACTTTATGCCATGTGGACATGGATTCCCGTGTTTATATTTTCCAGCTTTGCCTTTTATTATACAGGGAGTAAGTTATTATTTATGGTTGGTATTGTTTCATTTTCAATCATTGGGCTCTCCGGAGTTGTCGGGTCTATACTGGGGGGCCTAATATCAGATAGAATCGGAAGAACATTATCAACATCAATCTATCTAGGCATAAGTGGAACTTCTGCAGTATTAATAGGTTTAACCTACAGGTCTGCACCATTTATTACAATAATTGTGGGAATTATATGGGGAATAACCGTAATAGCAGATTCAGCACAATTTTCAACAGCAGTTACAGAATTAAGCAGTAATAAAATAAGAGGAAGTGCATTAACATTTCAGATGGCACTGGGCTTTTTAATAACCGTTGGGTCAATTTATGCTATAGATATATTGAGAAATACTGTAGGTTGGCACTGGGCTTTTTCGTTTCTATCAATTGGACCATTACTGGGAATAATTTCAATGATAAGGCTTAGATATAGAAATGAATCTTCATTGATGTGCAATGGTAAAAAATAATTCATAGGTGATTATCAGTGTTATGATAGATTTGTAACGACAGGTTGCTTGATCAAATATGCAACCTTGAATGGGCACAATAGAACCGCATGCATTTATATTCATTAGATATGCTGTATGATTGAGTAGAACCAACCTTAAAAAGAACAGACATAGCAATGATGACTGAGTTTGAACTTATTTGTTCCTGCCTATTAAAACATCAATATGTATTTTTTATAATTTCAACTGAAATAATGATCTTACCACCGATATAATTATTCATGTTTTCAACACATTTCTTTTTAATTTCCTCTATGAATTTATCGCCATACCCAATGATTCCCATTACTTCAAGTACTGTATTTGAATTTCTGATTTTATCCACAATACTACTATCATAGCCGCAAGAGGATGCCACTGAAGCAAGAAAATTGAAATTTACGCCACTCTTGGATGAATGGAGGTCCATATTGTTGTCCGCCAGTTTTGACATCTTTCCAGGCATACCGGCAACAATAACCTTTTTTATTCCAGCATCCACGGCACGTTTTAACGAGAAGCCCAGGAAATCACCGATCTCAATAAACTGCTCATCATGCAGATCGGGGAATAATTTTTTAACTGCAGAATCACTCCTTCCACCTGTGCTGAATATTAGTACGTCCATGCCCATTCTAGATGCGACTCGTATCCCCAGAACTATTGAGGCCTTCCATGAGGAATCAGAAAATGGTATCACTATTCCCCTGGTTCCAAGTATCGATATACCACCTATTATGCCAAGCTTCGGATTGCAGGTATTTTTTGCAACCTCACGTCCTCCCGGGGCAGATACAGTAACCTTTACCCCTCCAGGGATGCCATAAGCTTCGATAATTTCTCCCACAGCACTGCGGATCATCTTTAATGGAACGGGATTTATTGCAGGATTCCCGGGCTGTACTGGCAAACCCTGTTTTGTAACAGTGCCGATCCCCTCTCCTCCAGCTACTATTATGCCAGGTTCTTTTTTAAGTTCTACTCTTGAATATATATCAAGTCCGGTTGTAACATCTGGGTCATCACCCCCGTCCTTTTTAACAGATGCAATGCAGAAGTCTTTCTCTATCCTCTGATTTTCTATTATAAAACTTGCTGTTTTTTTTATAGGGAGATTGATTTCCACATTCTTTACTATTTTTCCTGTTACAAGCATTAAAAGGGCTGCTTTGGTTGCCGCTGTAGCACATGCACCGGTTGTATATCCGTATCTTAAATTTGTTCTGTCCGGATTTTCAATATACATGTATATACGCTTCCATGGCATTGAATATGGCAGCAGCAACTGCGGATCCACCCTTTCTGCTCAGATTTGTTATAAAATTCCCCTTGAACGCAAGGAGTTTAGATTTAGACTCCAGTGCAGATACAAAACCAACGGGAACCCCTATGATCAATTCTGGATAGCATGATTCCCTATCCACAGATTCTAGTAAAGATAGAAGGGCCGTGGGTGCGTCCCCTATTATATATACGGCATCAGGATATTCCCTGCATGCCTTTTTTATTGAGATATATGACCTTGAGAGTCCACTATTTTTTGCCTCTTCTATTACATCCAGATCATTAATGAAACATTTTCTCTTTGAATGTCCTGGAATTCCGGCATATACCATGTTGATATCCGTTATTACCATCTTACCATCTCTAATGTACTGGAGAGAATCCTCAAAATGCCGTGAAAAAACAAGTGATTTTCCAATATCAAAATCCGCAGTTGCATGCACAGTCCTTACTATAATATCAGATTTTAATGATCTGTCCAGCCCCATTTCACTCCTGATATACGCAAAACTTCTGGAATAAATCTCTGAAGGATTCATGGTGCCATCCATAATTATTTTATCCCCATATCATTTAAAATCTTTTTTATTTCCATGGGGTTCCCTGCCTTTAATTTCCAAGGGAAATTTTTCCTGGATATTATTATGACATTGATGTCCAGTGAGAGGGCCGCTTTGACCTTTGGCTCTGCATTGAAGCCACTATCCTTGGTAATCAGTGTATCTATCCTGTAGTATTCCATTAATGCCCTGTTAAGATTCTCATCAAAATTCCCCTCCATTGCAATTATATGATCCTTTTTAATTCCCATTTTTATTAGAAATTCAATATTTTCAGGATCGGGGATTATGCGCACATATACATTACGTTCATCAATAATGTTTTTTAAACACCATATATACTTTATTCCTGTGGTAATAAATATATTATGTCCACGCATTGCCATTTCCCCTGCTTCATGATAGTTATTCGCGTAGAATATTCTTATATTATTTATTTTAATGTTATCCCTTTCATATCTGATAAGCGGAATCCCGATGTCTTCGGCCACCCTTATACATGTTTCATGGAGTGAATTAGCATATGGGTGTGACCCATCTATCAATACTTTAATAGAATTTTTCCTGCATAATGTTATAATTGAATCGTATTCAAGTTTTCCCATTATGCTCCTTATACCTTCAGACCTCAATTTTGAAACTCCATCATCTGTTGTAGCAGTTGCAAGAATGTCAAAACCGTAACCTGAAAGGTCACTTGCAAGTTTTCTTGAGTCTGATGTCCCGTCAAACAGTAAGATCATGTTTCAGACCTAATTTTTCCCTGCTCGCAATTCTTTCTGGAATTTTTCAATATCCTTTAATCTTACTTCTAGAACAAAGGCACCCACATAGTTGCAATCGTCACATTTATAGACAGGTCCTGCAATTCCACCGGCGACCCAGTTGAGCTTCAGCGAACCACAATGAGGACATATCCTTACATTCTTGTACTCATCCATATGTAAACACATATTGAAACCATATTTAACTATTTTCAGGATAGCTCTTGTTATACAATGTTAAGTAAAGATTAAACAGATGGAATAGTAAGTATTTAATTGGATTATGAATATATATACATGGAATATACAGATATAAATCTTGTAGAGGATGGTAATACACGTATTATATATTTTAACAGGGAAGGGCACCTGAATACAGTAACAGAACACATGGTTGATGAGATCATTCACGCAATGAAAAGTGTTGTTGATAGCAGCAGATCAATCATAATTGGTGGAAGAAATAATTTTTCCGCAGGTGCAGACATTGCGCAATTCCAATATATTGATGCACGTAATGCATATGATTTCCATCTAAAGCTCAATGAACTTGCCCTATTTTTCAGAAATTATCCAAGACCGGTAATATCGTTTCTCAACGGATACGTGCTTGGAGGCGGTCTTGAGCTTTCACTTTCAACGGATATCAGAATATGTTCCAGAAAAGCAATCCTGGGCCAGCCAGAAATAAACCTGGGTATCAATGCGGGTGCGGGCGGCAATGTCATACTTCCCTCTGTTATAGGACGTAATAGAGCTCTGTATATGATACTTACCGGGGAAAAGATTACTGCATTACAGGCATACGATTTCGGGCTTGTAGATCTCCTTTCTGATGACCCTGAGGCAGAGGCTAGAAGAATAGCAGAAATAATAAATAACATGCCGGAACATGCCGTATCCATAACAAAGCATGCGGTAAATACCAGTACAGACAGTAACATTGAACTGAAACTTGATTACGAGGCTGCACTTTTCGGTATCCTGCAATCCGAAAAAGATACAAAAGAGAGAATAGATAAATTTATGCAGAAAAAAAGAAGCAAATAAATTTTATTCTTCTATTTCTATGAATCCTGCAGCTTCCCTGAGGTTATAGGTCTTAAGAGCATATTTTTCCATGGGTAGTTCCGGTGATATGAAAGGTGGTTTTACCATTTTTCCGGTATCAAGTTCAAAGCTTGCGTTATGGCATGGGCAGACAACATGCTTTCCATCTTCTGCAACGTTTCCCAGTATGCATTTTAGATGTGAACATATCCCGTTTATTCCATAGAGTTTCCCGTTTTGCTTTGTTATAAAAACAACTTCACCGTTTCCAAGGTTTATGGATACATGGTTACCGGAATTTTCCAGTGCTTTCATGCCTAATATTTTTCTCCATGACATAATACTGTATTTTCAGGTTAAATTTATATTTTCCCTACAAATGCAATATGTGGATAAAATCCATCCTATAATAAATAATTT
>JAKAAE010000101.1 GCA_021797225.1 Thermoplasmata archaeon
GCGGAGTTAAGGATTATATACAATTTATGTACAAATTAATTACAAATAATGAAAATATTTTGTAGGAATCATCACTTCCTATCGCTGATCGTTTGAATAATCACATCATAATTTTTCTGGTAATAATCTGAAAGAAAATAAATGCACCCGTAACCCTGACCCTCCTTCCTGATTATGCCGTTATCAAGAAGCACTTTTATGTGGTGCTCCACAGTTCTGTAATTGGTTCTCAGATCAAGTGATATCTGGTTAATGTTTCCCGGTTGGCTGTGGATGCGCTCTATTATCCTTGCCCGGGTATTTCCACCACGTGTTGCCACCAGAAGCCACCAGAGTATCCTGTGATATTCATCAGGAAAATTCATTGTTTTTGTTATTAAGGTTTAAATATAAATATTTTGAATTTCATGGTTCAGCTAAAAATAAAAATAATATTATTGTCGTGCCTTCATATTGAATTCTCCCGCTTCCTTCAGTATCTCGGGGTGTTTATTCCTGTAATACAGTGTTACCGCAAGCCCGCCGGCGAGTATCCATACTATGGTTATAATAAAGGATGCGAAATAGGCGTCGTTTACCGCACTTGGTGCCGTAAAATATTTTGTAAAAATATCGCTCATCGTGAAGTACATTACTATAAGCCCCACTACAGTTGCCAATGTTGGAAGTATTCCGTGCTTCAGAATACTGAATTTATTTATCCTTCTGGTATAAATTGTCAGAGAGCTATTCGCCAGCATATGCACGATAATTATGGAAATACCTGTTCCAGCCTCCAGTACAAATGCGGCACTCAGAGGCCCATAGAGCAGGCCCATGGTAACGTCAAGAGCAAAAGATAATAATGCCCATATTACCACTGCATTGGCAGGGGAATGATATTTTGGGTTGATTTTTCCCACAGTTGATGGAAATATAACATTATCCCTGGCTGCCGAGTACCACCAGCGGCTGACCGCAGTTGCCTTGGACACACCGTTGGAAAAATAGCTGTTTATTGTGAACACTATTAACAGAACCAGGCCTATCGGCCCGAGATATCTATAGAATACTGTAAGCCCCGCATCATTGTGTGTTGCAAAGGATCCTATGCTGCTAACTCCCCATCCAACGGTTAATGCATAGGCTGCAGGTATGAGTGCTATGGCCGTGAGTATCATTGCAAATACTATGGATTTCCCGATGTTCTTTTTGGGTTCTGTAATTTCCTCTGATACGGTTGTAACGACTCCTGAACCAGTAAAATCCAGTATGGAGAAGACAGAAGCAAACATTATTGAAGAAAATCCAATGCTGTATGGCCCTGAAATCTCGAAGGGGACAATAGAATTATGGGCACCAACACGAATAATAATGATAATGGAGCCTATGAGTAGAAACATTACTTCGAGCAAGCCGGTGATTGCTGTATAGTTCAGGGAAGGCCTGATTCCGAAGTAGGTTACCAGTATAATGAATGCCGTAAATATTCCAGCGAATAAAATCCATATATACGGTATAGAAGTTACCTCCGGGGCCATGAGGAATATAAAGCTAGAAAGCCCCAGTATTCCGAATGCAGCACCGGTGATATCATAATACATGAAACTCAGGGCGGTAACGGGCCCCAGATGCCCTTTATCAGTTGCTCCCGCAGCATAGGCATAATAGCTCCCTGCATTTGATTTCAACTTTGAAAATTCATATGGGGTTATCATCCATAATGCATATATTATCCAGCCAATTATTACCGAAAGTACTGTCTGTGCACCGGAGATGGAGAACGAAGCTACCAGAAGTATAGCTATATCAGCAGCGGGCGCCACCTGCCCCAGAGATTGAAATGTTCCCTGGAGAAGTCCGACAGAATTTCTTTTTAATTTGGTGTGCGTAATAACCATAAATACACCTGTATGTATTATCTTTAAATAGTATAAATGTTTTTTGTAATATTAGTATAAATTTAGCATAATTATAATAGTAATATAAGACAAAATATATCGAATATTTTATTGTACATATTAGATTATATTATAATTCCATATCAGGAAATCAAAAACATATCTGGGCATTGAGGCATTTTATGAATATATAAAGGACAACCAGTAAAATAGATATATAAATTGGCACTGACCAATTAAATGCATTCATGGGGCTCATCAATTTTTAGCAGTATATTAAACGGTAAATACAAGATTAAATATAGTCCCCTTATTATCCTGGTTTCCATATCATTTGCTATTCTCTTTTCATTTTATTCAATTTTAAAGGCATACACAATCAATGCATACGGTTGGGATCTGGGCTTATATTCCCAGGCGTTTTATTCTACACTCCACGGCCATCTTTTCTACACAAACTTGATCGGAAAAAGTTATCTCGCAGAACATTTTTCTCCATTTGTTTTTTTGATACTTCCATTATTTTACCTGTATCCTTCGCCGTACACATTACTTGTTATCCAGTCAGTATTCCTGTCAATTGCGGCTATCCCGCTTTATTATATATCTCTCCATGTATTTTCCGGGCCAGGCATACTTGAAAAATTAAAAAATCCAGAATTTTATGCATTCATAATAGCCATTGCCTTCCTGCTTTCACCCCTTACGGAAAGCCCCGTATACTTTGATTTTCATATTATGGTATTCCTCCCATTTTTTTATTTCATGGCAATTTATTTTTATATAAAGAAAAAATTCATTCTGAATATCATATTTCTAGCACTGATAGCAAGCCTTCACTCTTCATTTATTTTTATAGTTATAATGACGATTGTAATGGAACTGCTTATCTCTATCCGGCAGGATAATCCTGACAAGCAGGAAAGCAGAAAGTGGAAACTGTTTTCAATCACAGGTATAATTATACTTCTGGCTTATTATATATTTACAGGATTTATAAAGGCTGATCTAAGCCATTCTTCAAGTGTTTCAGTATTTGTTACCGGGGAATCAGGTTCTGCTTCCAGAAGCATTGAAGGGCTATTTTATACCTTAATTTACAATCCCCTCAAATTTTTTTCATTCATCGCATCCAATTATGAAATAAAGATACTCTTCCTGGTTCTTGCATTCATGGCAGTAGATTTTACCATAATAGAATATCCCATTGCATTGCTACCCGCACTTCCATACCTGGCATATTCAATGATATCATCCTACATTCCGTATTATTTCATAGGTTATCAGTATTCCATGATGTTTATCCCCTTTATTTTCGTTGCCGGTGTATTTTCAATCGGTAAATTAGTAGGGTCCAAACCCGGTAAAAAGCGTAAAAGATTTCATAAACTGAACAATTCAAGAAATATCTTTATAGCGATTTCCGCCTTTGCGATAGCATCATTTATTGTTGTCTCTCCCATCTCACCCCTATCCGTGGAGCCAACGTCCATACACAATATTTATAATGATTCTCATGGAGCCATGGAAATGCAGAATAAATTTGTTTATTCAATTGTAAAGGACATAAACATGAATTCGACCCTGGTCACCGGTAACAGCCTTTACCCATTATTTTATAAAGATATTAATGCTGCGGCCTTTCCGTATATGAATATTTCAATGAATTCGCATTACCAGTACCTGATTGCAAATTTCAATGATAGCCAGACATATCTGGTAGATGGCAATAATATTTCTCTTTCTGATCTTGCGGTACACTATATGAACAGCGGCAATTATGGAATCTTTGCTGAAGGTTACGGAATAATTGTGCTGGAATATAAGTATACAGGCAATCCCGTGCTAACCGGCCCATATTCAGTTAATTACAAAGCTGAGGCATTCAATATTACAGGGAATACTCTTTGCGGCCCAATTCCGGATAGAGGAGTTCCACAGTTTCAGGAACTTGAATTCCAGGGTATGGACATATATAAAGGCAATAGCACGTTTCTGCTTCCAGGCAACTATACAAACTCAATTACCTTTAATAAAACTACCGCTGCTGCTTTTACCGGCTCCAATATAACAGTATACAGCAACTATGGGAAAAATCCCATTGCAAATATAACCGGTCAAAACGAAACGATCTCCGGGGATACAATAACCTTCAGTCTGCATATAAGTCATATTTATTCGGGAGTTCTATATAAAATATATAATGTTCAGTCCGGATATTCCATTTACCAAATGTCTGTTTGCAGATAAATTTTAAAGCATTCTTCTAATTTTATAATAATAGTTGATGCTGTTTCTAAAATTTGATATTAAAAGGTTTTGACCAATATATTTATATAATGCTCCAATAAGTAAGTCATGGTAGAAGACACAAATACTCATGGTCATATTATTAAAAGACGAAAACCGAGGCTTAAAAAGGATCTTACATTTAACCAGATGCTTATGATCGGACTTGTAGGTTCGTTCGGCAATGGCGCACTGTTCGGAACTGTTGTTATGGTTGCCGGGGCGGGTCCAGAGGCAATTCTTGCATTCGTTCTGGGTGCAATAATATATTCATCCATCGGGCTTTCCTACATGGAGTTATCCAGGGTATACCCAGAAGCCGGAGGGCCGACCAGATATACAATTTATACTCACGGCAGATGGACGAATATTATCAATGCCCTCTCAGATATTATATGGTATATATTCATACCGCCCATAGAAGTAATTGCAATCATTGCCGGCTTAAATTACTTCGATCCCATTTTTTTGACTGTCACTGGTGCACCTACATATTACGGAGTAGGGATAGGGCTGGTTTTGATGCTGGCACTGGTGCCCTTCAATTACTACGGAGTAAAGCAGTTTGGTCAGGCATCACTTTATTCAGGTGTTGTCAAATTGTTTTTCTATTTATCAATGTCCCTAGGCCTAATATTTATAGTATTTGATTATAAAGATCTTTACGCATATCATGGAGTATTCCCATACGGGCCGACGGCCCTGTTTGCCATAATGCCTTTTGCAATGTATGATTTCGGTGCTATCAGGGTTATTCCAGATCTCGCGGAGGAAACTAATATGAAGGAGAAAATTCCACGGGCAATTGGCCTGGTTATAATTTTTGAAACACTGATATATATCAGTGTGGCCTTTGCTGTTCTGATGGGAACCCACTGGAGCCTTCTGGGCATAATTCCGGGGCATTTTGACCAGTTGACACCGGCCTTCCACGGAGATAATCCCTTCTTTATACTGGGCAAGCAGAGCGGGGTTATGTATGTATTCATTGCCGCGGTTATCACAGGCGTGCTTGCACCATTTGTTACAGGTTATATTTACCTTGGGAGCGGTACAAGAGTGCTATTCTCCATGGGAAGGTCAGGATACATTAGCAAATCACTTAAATCCATAGATGAGAAACACAGCATACCCCTTGTATCACTGATAGTTTTCGCCGCTGTGGGAACATTCCTTGTATTTGTAACTGCGCCTGATCCGAGTATATACACATTTATTGACGACGCCACTGCTGCCGGCTACATAGGCCTTATTGCAACGCCTATTGCCTTAATAGTTTCACGGCGTCAGGGCATCACGAAGAAGACGGACATGGTACGGGGAATGAATATTATTGCACCTCTGGCCACTGGTGCCAGTGGACTAATCGTGTTCTGGACAGGATGGCCATCAGAACCATACGCAGTAATACTTATAGCCGCAGGAGCGGTTATTTTCGGCATATGGTCTAGGGTTAAGATCGGTGCTAAGAATGCATTATGGTATATATTTTTCATAGCCTTTGTAACATTCATGGTGGCTACAAGCCATGATGGTCTATCATCTGCCGTATTTCCTCAATTCTTTGGTTATCTCGAAGGAACATTGATAACATTCCTGGTATGTACACTTATCGTATACCCGCTGGGAGTAATTTCCGGCTTCAAAAAACAGTTTATACATAAAGATTTTACTGAAGAGTTGTATACAAAGAAAGGAGCCGAGGAATGGAAGGATAGCCAGTAAATGTACTATAAAATCATTTTTTTAAAAATTTTATTAAATCCTGTAAATTCATTGTGTTAATAACATTATTTTTAGTAAGCCATCCTCTTCTGGCAGTACCTACCCCGAGCTCCATATAAT
>JAKAAE010000102.1 GCA_021797225.1 Thermoplasmata archaeon
TAGCCAGCCTGTTCCTCCCACTGCAAAGGCGAAGAATATAATGAATCCTGCAAACCCTATCAGAAGGCCTATGGCTATATGGTCGAGATAGAGGGCAGTTCCTATAAAGTCAAATAGCGCCATGCCTCCGTATCCCACCAGGGCTAGATACCTTCTTCCGTAGGAATCAATAAGCCTGAAACCTATAAGTGTTGCAAGCACATTGATAATCGCAAGTATTGATGATGCCTCTATTCCAAATACTGCATTGGATAGATAAGATCCTCCTGTAGATCCGAATATATGAAGATCTGCTATCACCACCGGACCGTAATAGAATGGTACATTTATACCGGTTATCTGCTGGAACATCATGAATAATCCGACTATCACGAATGCCCTTTTTATTCCCGGTGTTGCTTTCATCTTTGTTTCTAACCTGGCAAGCACACCGTGTGTTTCCTTCAACTGACTGTCGGTTGCCGTTATATTGAATCTCTTCAAGGATGCTTTAGCCTTATCATATTTTTCATGCAGTATCAGCCATCTGGGTGATTCCGGCATGTAGAACCTGAAAACAAGCCCTATAAGAGACGGGATTGCTGCAACCCCAAGAAGTACTCTCCAGTCTACCGCATATGCAAGTTGAGGTGCAACAAAGAATACTACCATACCCACAAGATATGCTCCCAGTATACCCTATGTAATCATCCACTGCTGCATAAGTGAAAGATGCCTCCTCCGATTTTTCGGTGCATATTCAACAATGTATGCTGTGGCTATTGCGGAATCTGCCCCTACAGCCAGTCCGATAAAAGTCCTGGATACAAGAAGCATTACGAGATCAACGGAAAACGCAGATAATAACGCACCGATGGTATAAATAGCTGCATCGGTTATCAGTAGAAATTTTCTTCCGTATTTATCTGTCAGGGCTGCAGCAATAAGTGCACCTACAGCAGCACCTAAAGATGCCCCTGCTATGAGATACCCGTATACAAATGGGGCTGATATTGCAAGATTCTTCGCAAACGGGATAAATCCCAGGTCAGTTCCTATGTTAGAGGTATCATATCCGAACAAAAAACCTCCTATCGTAGCAAGGATAGTGACGGCCCAGTAAAATTTTGTGGTCATCTTGCCATTCATCTGACTCAAAATTGGATCGCTGTCAATGTTATTTTGGCTCTCCATAAAGATCCATTTTTTCTGGATATTTAGAGATATCGTTTTATTTGATTATATTCCTGAAACTTATGGTGGTATCAAATGGAGAATCCACTCGATATAAATATTAATTATTATATAAAAATTTCTACTGGGAACATTTATATAATCGGATTTATGCAAGGATACAGAAAAAAAATTATCCATGCAAAGTTATATGTATTCTATTTAAGTTCACCCATTATGTATAGACAGCACATACCGCAACTTGAATCCGCCAAAACATATGGTATTCTGGGCGTAATTTTACAGTTTATAGGTGTAGCCGGCGATATATTCCTCCATGGTTTTGGATTTATTATCAGCATAGTAGGATTAATTTTGCTCTTACTTGCCATAAAATCTATATCAGATTATTACAGTAATCAAAGACCATTCCGGTATATTTTATACAGCATTATTTCTGCAATAGTCTTTGGAATAATCAGCGCGCTGGCCATAATACTTATTCTGGTCCCTGTGATATTCAGTCTCAGCACCACTCCAGGACCTAGAAGTGCCTCCTCCACATTGTTAAGTAACATAGGCTTTATTTTTATAATCATGCTGATTTTACTGCTTGGAATTCTTCTTCCCATAATATTCGAATATCTTGCGTATAATGAAATATGGAATTTAACAGGAATAGATGATTTCCATACAGCAGGGCTTTTGCTTCTCATCGGCATTATATTAACTGTAATTATTATAGGCATATTCCTGATAATAGCCGGAATCATAATACTGATAATAGGATTTAGTAAGCTTCCTGATTATGCAAAGCCAGTTATAATAGACCAGCCATCCGGTTCTGAATTTGATACAGGTTTTAACCAGTTTTAAACAATTTTTATGACTTTTATAGTCTATTTTTATCCAGTTCATAAATATTATTATTAATAAAATATTAAGTTATTATGGCATCCTGCCCGGTATGTAATGAAAAATTTGAGTCCGGAGATTATTACACCATGGCTATTCACTTTATGAACCTTGAAAAAAGTGGCGACAAATATCATGTACAGTGGATTAACAAAAACATTTCAAAACAGGACTTAAATATAATGCAGTTTACCTCTGCTATAGAGAGTTTCTATAATATGGGAAATGGGGGAATAAAAGAATGGATTATTAATAAGGTTATTAAACAATTTCTTGGAGAGGTTCCACATCCTTTTGTATTGAAAATGCAGAGTTACAGCAAACCCTTGATGATGGGCTATGCAGTTGAACATTATTCCTTTCTGAAACAATGGGTCAAATCATGTTCAATCATAGTATCAAAAACGGATATTGATGAGGTGCAAAGATATGAAATTGAAAATATTTTATCTAAATATTTCGGTATAGGACGAAAGAAACCGTATATTGAACTTTTACTTCAAATGGGAGAAGATTTGGAAATCGATAGAAAGAGAGTATTCAACATAGAACCCATGGATTGCACAAAGTTTGCCATATCACGCTGGAGGGACATAGCAAATAGATTCAACTGGATAGCAATCATGGCGGCAATGCATTCACTGGAACTGATCGCCAACGGTAAATTGACTGAATACGGTGCAAAGTATTATTATTTCAATCCTGAAATGCTGAATTCACCATCGATCCCTGACAGTGTAAAAAGATTTCTTGGTGACCATTTAAGAAGAGATGACTCCCGTTCCTTCAGAGCACTGGACATAATGGCAAAATACTGTCATGATTATAATATCGAAGATATTCAGGACGCATATCTTATGTCAGCATATGCATTTGACAGATATCTAGAAGCAATACTTGAAAGAGGTAAAATGTTTGAAAGCCAATAATGAGAATGAATTCAGATTATACAATGCTGATAAGTGGAAGTATTATAGAAAGACCTGGAACAAAAAAAATATTCTGTTTATATTTTATGGCAATAGTTATAAGACCCAGAGGTAACGGATAAAAGAATATCAAGTGAACCTGAATCGTGGAAGACATTTCAGGATGCAATAGTCATTTAATGGATATCCAGCATGAGATTTCCATGCTTATCAATATAATGGAAAACGTATATTTCAGTATTATTTTGATATTTTTTGTGTTCCTGCTATCGGAGAAATCAAATACATATATTTATATTCCATTTTTTATAATGAATACATGGCTGGTAATATTAGCTCATTTGAAGCGGAAGTCAAAACAAATTATGGTAAACTTGATATGGATTTTCCCCGGGGAAGCATTAAAATACTGGATAATTCAATAGTAGGAATACTGATAAAAAATGCGAAAAAGTCAAAAAGCGTTCAGTATAAATCAGGAGACAACGTGTATACAGCAACGTTCAGTACCTATACAAAACTGGATAAGGATGGAATGGTCGGAGTTTACTCAGATGTGCCGGATGATGCAAATATAAGGGAAATTACATTTATTGTAACAGGATTTCATGCAAAATGGGATACAGAAGTTACATTTACAAAGGAATATATGCCTGTAACACCAGACAGGGAATTAAAGCATCTCATAAATTTCCAGAGAGCAATTCTATTAACAGGACTTCTAAATTAAAAAATTTTTAATTTTGTCCATAATTATTATAAATTCTACGCCTTCAGAATAATTCAGGATTTTCCTTTTCTATTTTTTCCATGGATGAGGTGAATCCATTCATTATTTTACTCACGGTCAGTGATATGAATAATGTTATTACTCCTATCGCAGCAAGTATGAACGGAAAGTAAACAAATAATGATAGATAACCGAACACAAAGGCCATAACTGGAGAAGAGCTTACTGAGAACATACTTGTAACCGAGTTAAACTTACCTGTTATGCTGCTGGGTATTGAATTTATTACCATAGTTTCTATGTAAATATTGATAAAAGCAAGAATTAATCCAAGAGCAAATGAAAGAAAACCATCAATAACAGGAATTCTATTGAATGCTATCAAGATAATAGCAACTCCTGTGAATAGAATGTCCACTCCAATAAGCTTTTTACTCTTCTGGTAACGCTTGAATAAGGGATGCATGGAAAGTATACCACCAACGAGCATGCCTGCTGGAAATCCGGCTATGAAAAATGTGTAATAAATAGAGCTTGCATGCATTATTTCATAAATCAATCCGGAGGAAAAAACATCAAGAGCCACAAACATACCGTTCAGTATTACTGTTAGCGTCAGAAATGGCAGTATACTTTTTACAATTTTAAATGTGCTTTTAAATCCGTTTTTAACGATACTGCGATGGGATACCATGATTGTATTTGGAACGAATATAATAGCCAAGGCAATTACCGATATTCCTATAAGCAGGATATAAACATCCACGTAATTCATGAATATGAGTATTCCACCTGCAATAATTCCTGCAAGTGTGGAAAGTCCAGATGAAAGCTGGTCTGCTGATTGTGCATTTGACATGTGTTCCGGAGGTATAATTTCCTTTTCCAGTGCGCGGAAATCGTCGGATATTACCCATACAAACATGGATGAAAGGAAATCTACTGCATATATTATTAAAAGGCCATGTCCCTGTATCATCAATGAGTAGCTGATAATCATCAATAAATTAATTCCTATATATATAAAATGCCTGTTATATTTATCAATTATTGCCCCTTCTGGAATTGCGATTATAAGATACCCGAGTAAGGAAAATCCGGGAATCAGACTGACAAGGAAAACAGAATGGTAATTTGCAATAATTTCCCACATGAAATAAATATAATATGCGGTATTGCTAAATCTGGCTATATTCCTTGAAATCAGATACCTGATAAAGGCACTTTTATTATGTTTGTAAAGATCTGAAGGTAACATATAAATCAAACTTATACGTATATTTATATCTTATATATAAATTTATGTTCATGGATGAGAAATACACGGATATACTGAATGTTTTAAGGAATCAAACAAAAATGAAAATTGTCACTCTGCTTATAAATTACAAGAAGATGACGGTTACAGGTATGGCGAAATACATAAAAACCACAAGATCAAATCTGTATCAGATCATGACGGAACTGGTATCCTCTGGCATTGTCAATGAACCGGAGATAAAGCCTAAGAAAAATTATGTTGAGAAATATTACAGCCTAAATAAGGATTATTTTGCCTTTCAAGATGAAAAGATAGACAATGAAATAAAAGGTCTTCCTGATACAGAATTCAGGGAAACCTTGGCATCATTTCTGACTGCACAGTCATTGAATATAAGCATCTTGGCATCCTCCGTGGAGAATATGACTTTAGAGGAAATCAGAGAGATAAGAAACCAGCATGAACCGAATATAATGTCATACGGTACTATCTCCGGAGAAGGAGCATTATCCTTAACTACAGCTTTAAAAAAGGAACTCATAAAAACCATTGAGGATAAGGGAGATGAAAGTACTTTTCTCTTTTTGGTGTTTCCCTCTAGATTACTTACAGGTAAAGAATAGTGTTAGCATTGATTGGTTATGGATAGTTTAAACTTATACACATCTAAAGAGATATATATAACGAATAATTTATATAAATATATAGGGGAGGTAATCTAAATGCCTGGAAGAATATGGACCGGTGAAGAGAAGTACAGTATTATAATGGAGTCATTTAATAATCCCAATATTACCATAGCAGAGATATGCAGGAACCATGGAATAGCAGCATCAATGTTCTATAAATGGAAGGATCAGTTCTTAGAGGGAGGAAGAAAGGGATTAGAGGGAAAGGACCCTGATAAAGCATTAATAAAGGAGGTTGAAAGCCTGAAGGCAATAATAGGT